>NZ_JBVVNO010000015.1:0-5910 GCF_056850255.1 Methylomonas sp. Uni0011 | reverse complement strand
ATTGAACGGCCAGGACGGTAACGACACCGTGGATGGCGATCTCGGCGACGATGCGATCAGCGGCGGCAACGGTAACGACCTGCTGTTGGGTGGTCAGGGTATCGATGTGCTGAACGGCGATGCCGGCAACGACCGCCTGGAAGGCGGTGACGGCAGCGATACCTTGAACGGCGGCGACAGCGAAGACACCCTGTTGGGCGGCGCCGGCGACGATGTGTTGAGCGGCGGCTACGGCTACGACAGCCTGACCGGCGGTTTGGGCAATGACACCTTGTACGGCGGCTATCATGCCGACACCTACGTCTTTAACCGTGGGGATGGTTCGGACACGATTCAGGAAGGCGGCAGTGGTTATGATACGGCCTACTGGGGCGGGAACAGCGACAAGCTGATCTTCGGCACCGACATCACGTCCGCCGACATGAACTTCACCCAAGTCGGCAATGATCTGATCATAGATCTTGGCCAAGGCGATCGGCTGACCTTCAAGAACTGGTACGTATTCGATGCCAGTTATGGCAATTGGCCCTATCAGGTGGAGAGCTTCCAGTTTGCCGACGGCTCGGTGCTGAGCGCTACGGCGTTGTTGAACACCAAAGGGGTTGTAAAAGGCGGTACAGATGGTAACGATACAATAACTGGTGCAGAAACTATTCACTATCTCTATGGTGGCTTAGGCGACGATAGCATTAGTGCTGGCTCAGGGAATGACTATTTGAACGGTGGATCGGGTAACGATACCCTGAATGGCGGCATTGGTGCCGATCTTCTGGAAGGCGGCCAGGGCAACGACGTCTACATGGTGGATAACGCCGGCGATGTGATTGTCGAAAATGTCGGCGAAGGCACCGATAGAGTCTTTTCCGACATTAGCTATAGTTTGGCGACGAACCTCAACCTCGAAAATCTGACGTTGACCGGCACTGTGGCGATCACGGCAACCGGCAATCTGCTGGATAACCTTTTGTCGGGTAACTTGATCAACAACACCCTGAACGGCGACGCCGGCAACGATGTATTGAAAGGCCAGGCGGGTGACGACACCCTTTACGGCGGCAGTGGCAACGATACCTTGTACGGTGCGGATGTCACCGATGCGACGCCAGCCAGCTTAATCAATCAGTTGGTGATCAGTGCGAAAGCCAATCTATTAAATGATGGCGTTGGGGCGAAGATGGATGTTTACATCGACGGTGTTCTAAAAACGTCGTTCAGTGTAACCAATACCGCGAGCTATCAAAACTACACGGTCGATCCTGCCTTGCTGGCCGTTAACGCTAGACGTATCGATGTGGCGTTCAGTAATGACGCGACAGTGGCCTCCCCCGTGCAGGATCGCAATCTGTACGTCAGCTCGATCACTGTTAACAGTCAAACGATCACCTCGTCCGCCAATGGCGTGATTCTCGACATCGGTGCCGGCACGGCCGCTTTCGACGGTAAGAATTTGATTGCCGGACAGGCGGTGCTGCCGTGGAACGCCGCGTTACGTTTTAGTCTGGATGGCAACGACTTACTAGACGGCGGCACCGGCGCGGATACCATGCAAGGCGGACTAGGGAACGACCTGTATGTCGTCGACGACGCCGGTGATGTGATAATCGAGTCCGCGGGCGGTGGCATTGACCGGGTGCAGGTTGGCTTTAGTTACGATTTAAACCAAGCGGCCAATGTGGAAAACTTGACGTTAACAGGCTCGTTAGCGGCGAACGCGACTGGTAACAGCTTGGACAACACTCTGATTGGCAACTCGGGTAACAATCGCATCGACGGCGGGCTTGGCGCTGACCGGATGGAAGGTGGTTTAGGCTCCGATACGTTTGTCGTCGATAACGCCGGCGATATCGTTGTCGAAGCCGCTGGTGGTGGTACCGACACCGTAGAAACGTCGATTTCTTTAACTTTAGGTTCGAATGTTGAAAACCTGATACTCACCGGCAACTCCGCCATAAACGGCACCGGCAATACCTTGGACAATCGACTAACCGGCAACAGTGCCGCCAACAGCCTCTCCGGTTTGGCCGGCAACGATACCCTGGACGGGCTGGCTGGGACCGACACTTTGACCGGCGGTACTGGCAACGACACCTATGTTCTAGGGCGGGGTTACGCTACGGATACCGTCGTCGAGAACGATGCCACGGCGGGCAACACTGACATCGCGCAATTCCTGTCTGGGATCACGGCAGACCAGTTGTGGTTTGTCCATGCAGGCAACAATCTGGAAGTCAGCATCATCGGCACCTCAGATAAGCTGGTCATGCAAAACTGGTACAGCGGCAGCGCCAACCACGTCGAGCAGTTCAAGACCACGGACGGTAATTTGACTTTGCTGGACAGCCAAGTCGAGAGTTTAGTCTCGGCGATGGCGGCGTTCGCACCGCCGGCTGCAGGCCAGACCACCCTGCCGACCGATTACCAAGCTGCACTGGCACCCGTGATTGCGGCTAATTGGCGTTAACTGGCGTACCCTGAAGCCCGTCCCCGAGGTGTTTTGCTTTGGGGACGATTAGGTTTCGGGCATCGATATTGATACCACTGATCAGATTTCGTCTTTGTTTGGCTTATTCGACATGCTTTAGCCGTCGAATACGCGAACGCCGATCCTTTGAGTTCATCTTTCTGGAGTGACGATGGCCGGCTGACCTTTTGCCTTTGGCCCTTCGGCCTGTTCGATCATGTCTCGGCCCAGAAGGCCAGCGCTGGTGAACAAGCGCAAGCGGGCGGCTCGCCAGTCGGCCAGAGTGCGCAGGCGCTCCTGGCGGGCGTCGGCCAATGCGGTCTGGGTATTCAGCAGTTCCAGGATGTCGGCGGCGCCTTTGTCGTAACGCCGCTGCGAGCTGGCGACGGCGGTTTGCGCGCTGTCCAGCCAAGTCGCCGAATAGCTCAGATTGTTTAGCGCGGCTTCGGCCTCGGCGTGGGCCTTGACCACGTTCAGCAGGGTTTGTCGCTCGGTGTCGGCCAGTTCGGCCGCGCGTTGTTCGGCCTGGGCTTGCGCGCCGCGGATTTTGTAGGTACGGGCAAAGCCTTCGAACAGCGGGATGGTCAGGTTGATGCCGATGGTTTCCACCCGGGTTTGGCTTTGCGACAGGGCTTGATTGGGGTAGCCGTTTTGGTAGGCGTTCAGGCTAAAGTCCAGCGTCGGCAGGCCTTCGGACCGGGCTTGCACGATGCGCTGCTTGGCGGCTTCCCATTGGGCCTGGGCCGCGACGATGGCCGGATGGCGACGTTTGGCTTCGGCCAGCCAGATTTGCAGGTCGCGGCCGTCTTGGGCCAGCGTTTCGCCGGTTTGCTCAGGCTCGGCATTCTCCGGCAGGGTCAATACCGTTTCCGGGGCGATCCCCATGGCCTGGCGCAGTACCGCCAAGGCTTTACGGTAATCGCCGTCGGCCCGGCTGCGCCCCAATGCCGCCTTGGCCAGGGCGGTTTCGGCTTGCAGAGTATCGCTGCGGCTGCTGGCCCCGCTGGATTCGCGGCGGCGGGCGCTGGCCAGGGTTTGGCCGGCCAACGCTTCGCTGTCGGTCTTGGCTTGTCGTTGGGCGTTGGCGGTTTGGGCGTCGAAATAGGCTTGAATCACGCCGTCCAGCAGGCGTTGAAACACCGCATCCTGGTTGGCCAAGGCCTGGGTCAACAGCCAGTTGGCGGCGGCCAGATTGGCGGCGCGGCCGCCGAAGTCGAACAAGCGCCAACTCAGATTGCCGTACAAGGTAAAGCCGTCGGTTTCGCTCGAAGGGAGGGGCGAGTCCGGATATTGGTAATAGCTGTTCAGATGGTTGACCGCCGCGTTCACGGTCGGCCAATAGCCGGCCTTGGCCACGCCGAGATTGGCGGCCTGGATCTTGAGCTCGGCCCAGGCGGCTTGGGCTTGTGGATGGTGGCACAAGGCTAGATCCACCGCCTCGTCCAACAGCAACGGCACGGTAAAATCCTTGTCGGCCGGGCAAACGATGCCGCGCCGGTCGCCCGGCAATACCGCGCCTTGCTCCAGCACCGGCGGCCGGGTATCGAGCGGATCGTCGAGCACATCGGGGATATTAGGTACGGCGGCCCAATCAAAACTCAGCGTCGGCACCGGTAGCAGACTCAGCGCCAAACCCAGCGTTAGTGCCTTGGCCAAACGGCCAGCGCCGCACGCGGTTCGGACCGTCCCGGACTTAACGCTCACGCAAGCTTTCCCGGCCGTGCTGCAACAGTGGCGTCAGTACGTATTCGATGACCCGGCGCCGGCCGGTTTTGATGTCGGCCTGGATCGACAAGCCGGGCGACAGCGCCGCATCGTGGCCGTCGACCGCCAGCGTCGCCTGGTCGAGGGCAATACGCACGCTGTAGATCAAGCCTTTTTTCTCGTCTTGAATCGCATCGCGCGAGACATGGGCCACCCGGCCGGTGACGGTGCCGTATTTGGTATAGGGGAAGGCGTCGATCTTGACTTCGGCGCTTTGCCCTTCCTGGACGAAGCCGATGTCCTTGTTTTCCAGGCTGGCTTCCACTTCGACCGTGCTGTCTTGCGGCACGATCTGCAACAAGGGTTGGGCCGCCGCGACTACGCCGCCGACGGTGTGGGCCGCGAGTTGCAGTACGGTGCCGGACACCGGCGCGCTCAGTTTGAGCAAACGGCCATGGGCGTCGGCGCGGGCGGCGTCCTGTTCGGCGTCGCTGGCCAGTTTGCCGGCTTGGGTGTGTTCGTCGAAGGCCAGTTTGCGGGTTTCGGCGATCAACGCCGCGCGTTGGTTTTTGGCGCTGTCGAGTTGGCCTTGCAGTTCGATGCGGGCCTGTTCTTTTTCCAGATAGGCGTGCGGGGCGACGTCGTGAGCCTCGGCCAGGGCTTGGAAGTCGCGGGCTTGTTGCGCGACCAGTGGCAGTGCCGAGGCGTAGCGGGCGATATCGCCGTCCAGGCGTTGCCGCTTGGCGGTGAAGTCGCGGTATTGGCCTTCCAGGTGCGCCAACGCGGCTTGGTATTTTGCCTCGGCTATTTGTTCGGGTCGAATCAAAATCGGCGGCGTGCCGCGGTCGATAGCGTCGATCAACGCTTGGGCCCTGGCCTGTTGCAAGCGGGCTTCGACGACATTGGCTCTGGCCTTGTCGCGTTCGGCATCGAAGGCGCTACTGTCCAGATCCAATAGCGGCTCGCCTTGGCGGACGAACTGGCCTTCGCGGACGTAAATCGCCGCGACGCTGGCGGTATCGACCGAGGCGATGGTTTTGGTGCGGGCGCTGGGGATGATTTTGCCGGCGGCGTTGACGATGATATCCACTTCGCCGAACCAGGCCCAGGCCAGCGTCGCGGCGACGAGTGCCATCAACAACCAGGCCACGCCGCGGCCCAGCGGCGAAACCGGTTGGGCCTGCAAGGCCAGGGCGGCCGGCAGAAATTCGGCTTCGTCGTGCGAACGTGGCGGACTATCCAGTTCCCGCCGTTGCCGCCAAAAGTAACGGAAGGTGTCGCGGTAACGGCCCCACAGTTCGGCGTAGGCTTGCCAGCGGTAGCGCAGACTCATGCGCCGGCCTGCTGCAATTGGTAAAGGTGGGCGTAGATGCCGTTCGGCACTTGCAATAATTCCTGATGCCGGCCGGTCTCGGCGATCTGGCCGCGCTCCATGACCACGATACGGTTGGCATCGCGCACCGCCGACAAACGGTGGGCAATGATCAATACGGTGCGGCCTTGGCAGATGCGGCGCATATTGTCCTGAATGACTTTTTCAGACTCGTAGTCCAAGGCGCTAGTGGCTTCGTCGAAGATCAGGATGCGCGGGTTGCTGATCAACGCCCGGGCGATGGCAATGCGTTGGCGCTGGCCGCCGGATAAACCGGTGCCGTGTTCGCCGACCAGCGTGTCGTAACCTTCCGGCAATTCGCAGATGAACTCGTGGGCGCCGGCCAGTTTGGCGGCTTCGATCACGGCTTCGA
>NZ_JBVVNO010000014.1:0-97194 GCF_056850255.1 Methylomonas sp. Uni0011 | reverse complement strand
CAGAGCCAGCAAGCCCACCACCAACCCAGGATTTAACCTTCAAATCCCCAAGCCGTCAGCAGTGAAGAGCCGCTCATTCTAGCCACACCTCTCCACTCTGTCAACATTTTAATTTCACTTTGGCAAATTTTCGGCGTTCTCTTGAGATTTTCTTGACCGAGGATGCGCGCTGTCGTAAATCTTTGCCAGATGCTGGAAATCCAAATGCGTGTATATTTGAGTCGTTGCAACGCTGCTGTGTCCGAGCAACTCCTGAACAGCCCGAATATCCTGACTTGACTCTAAAAGATGGCTAGCAAAAGAATGCCGCAGCATATGTGGATGAACATGCTCTTCCAAACCTATTTTTTTACCCCACCGACTCAACCGTAGCTGAACGGTACGCTGGGTTAGCCTTCGCCCTGAAAATGATATAAACAGCGACGACTCAGAACAATCCGGGCGAACATTTAGCCAACGATTGACCGCGACAATGGCTTTGGAACCAATCGGAACCTGCCTTTGCTTACCGCCTTTGCCGAAACGCACCAACAAAAAACCCGCCGCAAAGTCGACATCGGACATCTCCAACTTCACCAATTCGCTTAGCCTAAGCCCTGATGAGTAAAACAGTTCGAACATGGCAAGATCCCGTATTTCATACACGGAATCAGCCACTGAATCCAACATTCCCGACATCTGATCGACATCCAACACCTTAGGCAATCTTTTTGGAGCCTTGGGCGCCCGAATATGCAAAACAGGATTGGACGCAACGTGTTTTCCTTTGAGCAAAAATCGGTAAAAGCTACGCAACGCAGCCAAATCTCGGCCGATGGTTTTGCTGCTGATTCGATCCTTATGCCTAGCCGAGACATATTGGCGCACCTCGCCCGGCTGCACATCAGCCCAATTCCCGATTTCTTTAGAACAACAAAAATTGGTAAACCGCGCCAAATCGCGCTGGTAATTGACAGCAGTATGCTCCGAAACCCTCTTTTCTTCGCGCAGATACCGTAAGAACAAGTCTACTAAGCTATGCGCAGCAGCATCCACAGCACTAATCCAGCTGCTGCAACAACGAAATCAACCGCGTCCCAATAATCTCGCTCATCTGAGTCAAAAATACGCTTCCCATACTGTAATGAAACCGACTTTCGTCGCGGCTACCAATAGCCAATAGACCTTCGAGCTGGGTAAACACCATTGGGATAATCGCACACGACTTGACTTCCATAGCCGCATCACCGAACAAAAAAGTAGCTTGCGCCAACGTCGGACGCCCGCATTTGGGCTGATTGGTCGCCAGTTCGTTGGCAAAATGTTTCAAGTTCGGTTCATCCGCCGGAACAAACAAATTACTGATTGGCGAATAGACGCCACCCCTGATAATTTTGATTCCGACAAAATCCGTCAGAAAACATTCTGACAACACATCGCTCAAGTTCGCAATCGCATCCTCCAGAGAATTCGCTTCCAACATAGCCAGTGTCAACTCATGCATGCGATTAAACGACGCATCATTTTCCCTGGCTATATCTATCAACGCATTCAGCTGACTTTCCTGCTCTTGATGCTTGACCCGGAAGATTTCCAACTGCTTGGATATCAAGGAGATTGCGTTGCCACTGGGGTGCGGGATATGCATTTGCTCCAACAAGTCCAGATGGTGATGAAAGAAATCCGGATGAAGCCGCAAGTAGTCGACCACCAAAGCATCCGTGATATCCGCGCGCCGCTCGTCAATCATATGCTTATTCGCCCCTCAAATACCGTAACTGCCGACCCGGTCATGAACACCGGATACCCCCTGCCCGACCAATTGATCCGCAACTCTCCGCCAGGCAAACGCACAGTAACCTGGCTATCCAACAGGCCGAGTTCTATACCGGCCACCGCCGCAGCACAGGCACCGCTGCCGCAAGCCAACGTTTCCGCAGCACCTCGCTCATAGACCCGCAAGCGAACATATGATCGATCGACGATCTGCATAAAACCGATATTAGCCCGTTGCGGAAAAAATTCGTGGCGCTCTAACCGCGGCCCCAATTGCGCTACAGGCGCTCGCTCAACATCATCTACAATCAGCACCGCATGCGGATTACCCATGGAAACCGCGGCAAATTCGATGCATTCGTCGTCGAGCACTAACGAATAAATCGGTAGTTGTTTTGGTGCGATTAGCGGTATCTGTTCCGGTTCATGCCGCGGCACCCCCATATTAACCCGGACCAAACCGTCAGTCTCGAACCCCAACACCAATTGACCGGCATCGGTATCCACGACAATTTCGGCTTTGTCGCACAATGCTTTTTCCCGCACGAAACGGGCAAAACATCTTGCCCCGTTGCCGCACTGAGACACTTCACTGCCATCGGCGTTAAAAATACGATATTTAAAATCGGCATTTGCGCTGACAGGCTTCTCTACTAACAATACTTGGTCACACCCGACCCCGACATGCCGGTCAGAGAGAAAACGAACTTGACCGGCACTCAGATCGATCTGCTGTGAAACAGCATCAATGACGATAAAATCATTACCTAAGCCGTGCATTTTGGTAAAACGAATCTCCATAACCGTCCTATGGCAACAAGCGTTCGCCAATCCATAATTGCTCAACACCCTCTCGTTCACGGACCAGATGGCAGTCACTACCGTCAACGATCACCTCGGCCGCACGAGGCCGGGAATTGTAGTTCGAGCTCATCGAAAACCCGTACGCTCCTGCGGAGCGGACCGCCAACAAATCGCCCGGAGCCAGCGTCAACACACGGCCTTTACCCAAGAAGTCACCGGTCTCGCAAACAGGGCCGACAATGTCCCATTCCAATTCTTGCCCGGAATTGACCGACCGAGCCGGCACGATATCCTGCCATGCACTGTAAAGTGCCGGCCTGAGCAAGTCATTCATTGCCGCATCAACTATCGCAAAATTTTTATTAGGGGTTGGCTTTAGGTACTCGACTTTGGTCAGCAAAATACCGGCATTGCCAACAATCGCCCTGCCAGGTTCCAACAAAATCTCGAAATCTAATTTGCCCAAACGCTGCAGCAACGCATCGACGTATTCCGCCGGCGCCGGCGGCGTTTCGTCGCGATAGCGAATGCCTAAACCACCGCCTAAATCCAAATGATGCAGCTTGATTCCTTCCGCAGCAAGCAAATCCACCAGCGCCAGCACCCTATCCAATGCATCCAGAAACGGATTGAGCCCTGTCAGCTGAGACCCTATATGGCAATCGATCCCGACCACTTGAATATTCGGCATAGCCGCCGCGCGCCGGTATTCGTGGATAGCACTATCGATGTCGATACCGAATTTATTCTCCTTCAAGCCGGTAGAGATGTAAGGGTGGGTTTTGGCATCGACATCGGGATTCACTCGGAACGATACCGGCGCCAAAACACCAAGTTGCCCGGCTAACTCGTTGATCCGATCGAGCTCACCGCTGACTTCAACGTTAAAACAACGGATGCCGACTTGCAAAGCCGCCAAAATTTCGTCCGCGCGCTTGCCTACCCCAGAAAATACGATGTCGCCGGGACGCCCTCCAGCCGCCAATACTCTCTGCATTTCGCCGAACGAAACAATATCGAATCCCGAACCCAAGCGGGCCAACAAATTGAGTAGCGCAATGTTTGAGTTGGCCTTCACGGCGTAACAAATTAAATGCCGATGCGAGCCGAAAGCCCGATCAAAGGCTTGCCATTGTTGTTCCAACGCGGCACGCGAATAAACGTAGCAAGGTGTGCCGTATTGGGCGGCAATGCTTTCAACAGCAACATTTTCGGCAAACAAAGCCTGTTGCCGATAGTTAAAAAAATCCATGTTTATTTTTCTTGTTTGGGAACGTAAATCGGCGGCTGACTATCGGGCATATACAACGGCCCGGTCTGACCACAAGCCTGCAAAAGCAGACACCATAAAATTAAAGCAAGCAGTCTTTCAGTCGCCATAAGCAAACGAGATGGTTTAGATTGATCGATCGAATATACCATAGCCAGCCCCCCGAAAGAACGAGAGTCCCGCCAATCTGGGGTTCACCATGAAAAAGGGGGCTGAAGCCCCCTTTCTACGATAGCATCTCCGCGACAAACGCAATTACTTTGCGCTCAACGATTCCTTGACAATCTTCGGCGTTATGAAAACCAGCAACTCCTTCTTGTTATCGGTTTTTATGCTCTTTTTGAACATCCATCCAATTACCGGAAGATCAGACACCCATGGCACTGTATTATACGAATCCTGCACAGTAGACTCGTAAATGCCGCCCAGAACAACTGTTTCGCCGTCCTCGACCTGCACCTTGGTTTTCAATTGCCGCGTATCGATCGGTACGGTGGCGTTGCCTCCGGTCGCCAATGGCGTACCCGGCGAGTCTTTTTTGATATCCAGCTGCATAATCACGCTGCCGCTAGGGGTAATTTGCGGAGTTACGTTCAACTCCAACACTGCATCGACCAACTGCGTGACCGGTCCGGTTGCTTGGCTTTGGGTTTGATAAGGAATTTGCACCCCTTGTTTGATCGAAGCTTGAACCCGGTCGCTGGTCATGACCCGAGGATTGGATACCAACTCACCCTTGCCGTCGTCCTGCAGCGCATTGATCTCCAAATTCAACAAATAGTCAGCGCCCCGAGCCAAGGTCAACGCCAGCGCACCGCCGCTGGACGCCGCCAACGCCGAACCTAAATCTGCCAGAATTTGCGAATTTTCACTGGTATCCACACCGCTGCCGGTCATACCGTATTGCGTTCCACCGTTGACATCGGCCTTGTGGGCAACACCGAATTTGGTACCCAGATTTTGGGCGAAGGAAGTATCTGCGATCACGATGCGCGACTCGATCAACACTTGCCGCACCGGTACGTCCAATAATTTGATCATTTTACGGACGTCTTCCATCGCTTTGGCAGTATCTTTGACAATCAACGTATTGGTCCGGGCATCCACGATCGCGGTGCCACGGGGCGAAAGCAATCGCATACTGGTCGCCCCTCCTAATCCGCCGGCTTGACCCGCGCCGCCCAACCCTGCCGGACTGGCAACAGAGCCACCGCCACCACCACAACCACCGCCGCCACTGGAACCACCCGCTCCCGACTGTCCGCCTTGTGAGTTGTTGCCGATACCCATCAGCACACCGCAAATTTCGGAAGCCTTGGCGTAATTGATCTGGACGTTTTCAGTTTTCAACGGCTCCAGCTCTTCGAAAATCTTCTTCGAATCCAATTCTTCCTGCTCGATTTTCATGATCTCGGCTACCGGCGCCACCATCACCACGTTGCCATTTTGGCGCTTCGCCAAGCCTTTGGCCTTCAAAATCAGCTCCAAAGCCTGATCCCACGGCACGTCATTCAACCGTAGAGTAACGTTCCCGGCCACAGAATCGGCAGCGATGATGTTCAGCTCGGTAAAATCGGCCAGAATCTGGAGCACCGAACGAACCTCGATATCCTGAAAATTCAAAGACAGTTTGTTGCCGACATAGGGAAACTTTTCCTTTTGTTGCGCTTCCTTTTCCGCTGGCGTTAACGGTCTGAACTCCACCGTCAACAAGTTATCGGCTTGATACGAGGAATATTCGTAATTGCCGTTGTTCGGCGTTATCGTAACGTTGACGCTGTCACCTTTCGGAACCGCCTCGATTCTTTGCACTGGCGTGGCAAAATCCGATACATCAAAGCTCTTGACCAATGACTCCGGCAAACGGGTATTCAAAAAATTCAACACCACTTTACCGCCGCTCTGCTTGGTGTCCACCACGGTGTTGGCCGCCGACAAACCCAACAGCAAGCGCCCTTCTCCATTCGGCCCCCGCCTAAAATCAATGCTCCTGATATTTTGCTCGGGCAAAAACTTGCTGATCACCGAATTCTTCGCCGCAGAAGGCGCTTGTTGCACTGTCGTGTTGACAGCGGAAACCGTACCGGCCGACTTCAGTAGCACGTAAAACTTATCGCCCTCAACTCGAGTCTCGTAGGGCACTTTCTCGATCAGGTTAATAATGACCCGGGTACGACCGGATGCTTCCACTACATATACGGTGCCGGCGGCACCTTGATTGATCGGAAAACTTTTTTTCGCCAAATTACTCTTGACGCCAGCGAAATCTAACGCAATTCTCGACGGGTTATCGGTTTGAAATATTTTCGGCTCGACCAATCCGCCACTGGTTTCCAACTGGATTTGGACTTGATTACCGGCTAACGAAGAGAACTCGAGGTTATTGATTGCCGCATCTTCGGCTCGCACCGGCATCCCGGCCAGCAACAACACCAAAAACAGAAACCATCGTTGACTCGAAAACCGTCCCAAGCCAATCCGTACGCCATTATTAAGTTCGATACTCATTATTTTATAACCCTTTATCATCGGCCATCGCTAACGCGGACTCTTGTTCGCGCCAAGTGCCAGGTTTGTCCGGAACGATCTCCATCAGCTCTATTTTGTCGTCGAGGATACGCAAAATTTTGCCGTAGTTTTGCCCCATATGATTCCCAACTTGAACCCGGTGTATGGTCCCGTCATTCGCTCTGATCAGTCCCCAGAACCCCTTCTCGTTGCGCAACGTTCCCACCATGCGTAAAGTATCCAGCGGATAAGCCTCCAGTTCTTCTTTGCGGCGTTCGGTATCGGGATGAATACCGCTCACCCCGGAAACGTCGACACTGCTGTCGTCATTCGCTCTCTCGATCTGCCGGAACGGATCGCGCAAACCGTCCGGTTTAAAAATAAACGACTCGACCACTTTTATTTCAGGCAAAGGCTCTATCGGCGCCTTGGGCCGAGATTTGACTTCCTGAACATATTTATTCAAATCGCTGACGTCGTCGCCACCGCAACCGCTAAGAACTAACAAGAACGCCAAGCATGCCGGAGTCGAGACGACTCTGCACTCAATCCCCATCACTGTCCTCTCCGTTTTTTCGCCGCCGCACCGGCTTGCCCGGATTCGCTTTCGTTGTAGGTTTTGATGATGGCCGCCATGGTCATCCCGTCTTTACCTTCTTTACCTAGCGGGGTAATTTGCACATCGTGTACCGTAACGATACGCGGCAAGGACGCCAATCCGCTGACAAATAAACCCAGTTCCTCATATTTGCCGACAACCTGAATGTTGATCGGCAATTCCGAATAGAACTCCCGATTAACCTCCGCGCCGGGTTGGAACAACTTGAATTCCAAGCCGCTGGCTAGTCCGGTCTGGGAAATGTCGACCAGCAAACTGGCCACTTCCGCTTTGGTCGGCATCTGCTTCAACATGTCGCCCAGCGACGCCTCGATCTGTTCGAGTTGATCCCGGTAATCCTGCAAATTAATGGCTTTCTTCTGTTTGACTTCGAATGCGCTCTTCAAACTGGCCTCTTGTTTTTCCAACGCCTCCAACTCATCCAACTGCGGGATCGTGACCAAGTACACGCCGGCAGCGGCGGTCAGAAGCGAAAAAATGACAATGACGATAATTTTTAGCGGTGTCGGCCAACTACCCGCAGCATTGACGTCCCAATTGACTTCCGACAAATTCATTTTGCGGCCCCTCCTGGAACGTTATCGGCTTTCTTTCCCTGCTTTGCCGTCAACGTAAAGTCGTTCATGGTTCCGCTTTTCTTACCCTCGCCCCGAATCACTGTGAGCACGGCGCCGTTCAGCCACAAAGAATTGTCTATTGCCCGCATATAAGCCGACACCCTGGCATTGGATTCCGCCTTACCGTCCAACGTTATCAGAGCCCCCGCTTGAACGAATTTAGTTATATAAACGCCTTCAGGCGTAGTTTTAGAAAGCTCTTCAAACAGATGCACCACTTCCGGACGACTTTCCTGCAGTTTTTGAATGACTTCGATCTTGGTCAACAATCGGCTTTTCTTGTCTTCGATATCTTTTATTTCCTGAATTCTCTTGTCGAGAATGGCAATCTCGTTTTGCAGCATTGTGTTACGCAAGGTCTGGTATTCCTTCAAACCTTCGATGTATAAATAGACAACCACCAAAATAAATGCGGTGGCCACTATTCCCGCGCCAATACCGGCAACAAATTCCTGTTGCCGCCTTTTCCTAAGCTCCTCGCGCCAAGGCAGTAAATTAATTCTGGCCATTAGTCGAAACTCCTTAACGCCAAGCCGCAAGCAATCATCATCGCCGGCGTATCGTTACTGAGACTTTGCGGCTTGACCCGATTGGACAGCGCCATATTGATAAACGGATTGGCTATATAAGAAGGTATGCCCAAATCGCGCTCGACTAATTTGTCCAACCCCGCGATAGACGCGCAACCGCCCGCCAGAATCAATGCGTCGACGCCACGGTTGGCGCTTGAAGACACGAAAAATTGCAGTGATCTAGCAATTTGCTGCAACATGGCTTTTTTGAAAGGCTCCAGTACGTCGGCCGCGTAGTTGTCCGGCAAACCGCCATGCTTCTTGGCCAACCCCGCCTCTTCGTAGGAAAGTCCGTAACGGCGTTGAATTTCCTCGGTCAATTGTTTGCCTCCGAAACCCTGTTCACGGGTGTAAACCGTCTTTCCGGCATGCAATATATTCAACGACGTCATCGTCGCGCCGATATCGGCGATCGCGACAGTCATACCGCCAATCCCTTCGGGCAGTTGGTCAATCAACAGCGAAAAAGCATTTTCCATGGCAAATGCCTCGACATCGACCACCACCGTTTTCAAGCCGGCATAAGCCAGTGCTGCAACGCGGTCTTCGATATTTTCCCGCCGGGACGCCGCAAGCAGCACATCCACCATATCCGGGTTGCTTTTCGTTACCCCTTGCACCTCGAAATCCAAATTCACCTCGTCAAGCGAATAAGGAATGTACTGGTCCGCTTCGACCATGATCTGTTCTTCCATCTCGGCATCGGTCAGCGAAGCCGGCATCGATATGATCTTCGTCATTACCGACGAGCCGGCAACAGCGACACTGGCATGCTTGGCCTTGGTAGCCGATTGCTTGACCGCTGCCTTGATCGCTCCGCCAATTTGCTCGACATTAGTGATATTCTTATCAACGATGGCGTCCTGGGGTAGCGGCACTACGGCGTAACTCTCGACTTTATATCGCGCACCTGCCCGACTTAGCTCCAACAACTTGACCGCCGCCGTACTGATATCCACTCCCAATACAGCCGACGGATTCCTGCTGAACCAGCTCATGAACAAACCCTTTTTGAATCATAAAAGACTAAACTTAGCTCGCACAGCGCAACCGAGGCCCGCAGAAGCTCTACGGTCGAAGTATAGATGGTTTTTTTATTTTCATCCTGTTAGATGAACCACTTTATAAGTAACTTTAGCTTATCGACCCCATGTACAGGAATTTCCTGAACCGATTCTTGTAAATCTTTTAACGCATTCGTACTGCTGTGCCGATTAAAAAAGCTCCAAAATCAGGCTCTTTGCTGAAGTCGCTGATCAAGTGGCTGGCGTTGTGCGTTTTAGCGTTTTGCACCACTTTTGCTGTAGCGAGTTATTTTTTCTTTGCCGAACTCGACAAAGAACTGCCGGATATCGAGCAGTTACAAAACGTGCAATACCAAATGCCTTTCAGCATTTACAGCCAAGATCGCTTGTTGATTGGCCAATTTGGCGAAAAGCATCGAATGCCAGTGAGCATCGACCAAGTCCCCCCGCAACAAATTAACGCCTTTATCGCGGCAGAGGACGACCGGTTTTTTACCCATATCGGTATCGACCCCACCGGCCTGGCCAGAGCGGCTACTCAGCTCGTATTGACAGGCAAAAAACGCCAGGGCGGTAGTACCATCACAATGCAAGTCGCGCGTAACTTTTTGCTAAGCAACGAAAAAACCTATTTGCGCAAATTGAAGGAAATCCTCCTGGCCTTAAAAATCGAGCGCCGCTATTCGAAGGATCAGATTCTCGAGCTTTATCTGAATAAAATTTACATGGGGCAACGGGCCTACGGTTTAGCCGCGTCCGCACAAACCTATTACGGCAAGAACCTCTCCGAATTGAGCCTGCCGCAGCAAGCCATGATCGCCGGCCTGCCCAAGGCTCCGTCCATCTACAACCCGATCACCAATCCCGAGCGCGCGCTGCAACGGCGCAATTACGTGTTACGGCGCATGTTGGAGTTAAAACATATCGACGAAAACACCTACCGCTCGGCGCTGAACACTGCGGACGACGCCGCATTGCAGCCGGTCAATATCGAATTCCAAGCACCTTACGTAGCCGAAATGGCCCGCCAGGAAATCATGGCGCAATTCGGCGATGCCGCCTACACACTGGGCCTTAAGGTATACACCACGGTGCCGAGCGAGTTTCAGCGCGCTGCCGATCGCGCCCTTCAGGAAGCCGTACACGAATACGACGAACGCCACGGATATCGTGGCCCATTGACCAAAAACGCCTCCGGAAACGGCGCTATCTTGACCGATACCGTTATCGGCGACTGCCGCCAAGCACAAATTGTTGGACTTACCGAGTCAGGCATCACCGCGACAATTCACGGCGGCGACAGGATTCAAATCGACCGCAGCAACATCGAGTGGATCAAGCGCAGCGGCGCTAACCGAACGAGCCTACATAGCGGAGATTTGATTTGGGTCAGACGACTCAATAGCGGCGATTGGGCATTGACCCAAGTACCGGAAGTAGAGGGGGCTTTAACTGCGCTTAACCCAAACAATGGCGCCATATTGGCGCTCTCGGGCGGCTTCGATTTCTACCACAGCAAATACAACCGCGCCACGCAATCTAAGCGACAGCCTGGCTCCGGATTTAAACCTATTATCTACACCGCGGCTTTTGAGAAAGGCTTTACGCCGGCCAGCATTATTAATGATGCACCGATTGTGATCGAAGATCCTTCGCAAGAAAACGACTGGCGACCGGAAAACTATAACCGGCGCTATTTGGGGCCGACACCGCTACGGGTAGCGCTCCGTGAATCGATAAACCTGGTGTCGATCCGGTTATTGCAGGAAATCGGCGTTACGCAAGCCATAGACACGGCAAGACGTTTCGGCTTCGACAAAGAACAATTGCCGACCACGCTATCGCTCGCCCTGGGGAGCGGCTATGCATCGCCCTTAAGGATGGCCACCGCCTACGCCGTGTTTGCCAACGGCGGCTTTCTGGTAACGCCTTATTTGATTGAGCGAATCGAAAACAATGACGGCGCTGTGTTATTTCAAGCCCAACCGCCAATCGCGTGTGCCGATTGCAACGAACTGAACCCACCTCAAGAAACATCAGCGCCACGTGCGATTTCAGCAAAGACCAATTTCTTGATTAACAGCTTGCTACGCGATGTCGTGCAACGCGGCACAGCGACCCAAGCCAAACAACTGGGCAGAAACGACCTCGCCGGAAAAACCGGCACCACCAACGAACAGCGGGACGCCTGGTTTAATGGTTTCGCCACGGGAATCGTCGCATCGACCTGGATCGGATATGACGACTCCCTACCATTAGGCCACGGCGAAACCGGCGGCAAAGTTGCATTGCCAATGTGGATTAAATTCATCAAAGCAGTACAACACCATTTTCCGGAAAAACCGGAAACTCCGCCCGCCGGAATTGTGCAAGCCTATATCAACCCGCGCGACGGACTTTTGCTAGAGCCAAACGAAAAAGGCGGGATTTGGGAATATTTCGCAGAAGAAACCGCACCGAAAACCATGTCGGCGCCGATTCAACCGGAAGAAAGCTTCGAAGAGGAATTTAACGAAGAAAGCTTGTTTTGACGCTGGCCGACACTCAAAGCCGCCAAAGGCTTGGCGGCCGAGCGCAGGCCGGAAAGACGTTTATTTTCCGAATTTTTTGCGGAATTTATCCACGCGACCTGAAGTGTCGACCACGCGTTGCTTACCGGTAAAAAACGGGTGGCATGAAGAGCATACCTCAATGTGCAAATCGGAAGCCAAAACGGAACCGGTTTGGAAAGTATTGCCGCAACCGCATGTCACGGTTATTTGTTTATATTGTGGATGAATTTCTGGTTTCATAGCGCTCACATACCCTTTTCGGGAGACATACTTGATAGAGAACTGCTTATGATACGATTTAGCAACCAGAACCGCAAGCCAAAGACGTATTCAGATGAATTAATTTCGCCGGCCAAACGGCGCAGAGCGCGTCAACATGATCGCCAGGACGATTGCCGGTACGCCGATAACGGTGGAATACATGAAAAAAACGGCATAACCGAACTGCGCTACCAAGTCGCCAGAAACACCCCCAATCAACTTCGCCGGCAATGTCATCAACGAACTAAACAGCGCATACTGCGTTGCAGTGTAAGCCGAATTCGTCAAACTGGATAAATACGCAATAAAAGCGGCCGAAGCGATGCCGCCGCTCAAATTGTCCGCACTGATCACGCCTGCCAACAGCATGATATCGGGCTGCACCAAAGCCAAAGCTGCAAACAGCAAATTAGTAGCCGCAACAATCACAGCCCCGAATAATAATGGCCGCATAATACCGAAGCGAACCACCAACACCCCGCCTATCGACGTACCCACAATCGTCATGAAAAAACCGAATACCTTGGTGACGTCAGCGATATCTTTTTTGCTGAACCCCAATTCCAAATAGAACGGATTCGCCATGACCCCCATCGCAATATCGCTCATTTTATAGACAGCGATCAGCAGCAAAATCCGCGCGCCATTTTTGCCGTTGCGCTGGAAAAACTCGACAAACGGACTCACAACCGCATCGGAAAACCAACGTAGCAAACTAGCCGACAAGCTGCGCACCCCTGACACGCCAAGCGCAACTTCCACACTTTGCTCGAGCCGCTCCACCCGCTCGTCAACCAGCCGGACCGGTTCCCGCGCCAGCAACGTCGCAACCATGCCCACCGACATCGCCAACGCCATCCCCTGATATGCCGCAGACCAACTCTGATATTCCGCAATGTAGAGCACCCCAGCCCCAGCGAGCAATAGCGACAGACGGTAACCAAATACGTACATCGCCGCCATCGCCCCCTGAATCTCCGGAGCTACAATCTCAATCCGATAGGCGTCGATTGCAACGTCCTGAGTAGCGGAGCAGAATGCCACCCAAATCGCCAACCAAGCCATTTTCGCCAGCTCCTGATGAACATCCAAGCCGCCCATCCCAAACAAACCCAACGCTATGCCGATTTGAGCGCCGAATATCCACCCCCGCCGCTTACCCAACCACCGGCAAAACAACGGTAACGGCAATCGGTCGACCACAGGCGCCCACAACACCTTTACCGAATAGGCAACACCAACCAAACTGAAATAGCCGATTACGGCCAGAGAAACATCGGCGTCAGCCAGCCAGGCCGACAAAGTAGAGGACGTCAAAGAGAACGGAAGGCCGGCCGAAAAGCCCAGCAAAATCATACCCAGCACGCGCGGCTGGGTATAGATAGAGAAAGCGCTGCGCCAACTGCTTACAGTTTCCGCCATACGCTTTCTCTAACAACGCACTTTAGGTAGGACCTAAACTCAACCGTTGATCAAATAATGCGTCACGATACTGGCCGCATAACCAGCCGCGATAACGGGCGTCCATTTCAAGTGACTAAAGAACGTATATTTGTGATTGGATTGCCCCATCAACGCCACACCCGCGGCCGAACCGACCGAGAACAAAGATCCGCCGACGCCGGCGGTCAAGGTGACCAGCAACCATTGGTACAAATCCATATCCAGATTCATGTTCAACACTGCAAACATTACCGGGATGTTATCGACTACCGCAGAAATGATACCGACCAGAATGTTGGCCGTTGTTTGGCCCAAACCGTCATACATGGCCGCAGACAGCAATTCCAGATAACCGATATAACCCAGACCGCCGACAGCAAATACCACGCCGAAGAAGAACAACAAGGTATCCCATTCCGCTTCTTTGACCCGATCGAACACATCGACTCGAGAACCGTCTTCCGCCGGGAAGCGCACTTTCAAGTAATAGCTAAACAACATCAAAATCGATAAGCCGGCCATCATTCCCATGAACGGCGGCAAGTGCAAAAATTGCTTAAAGCTGACCGCCAAGCCAATGGTTACAGCGAACAAACCGCAGACCACCCAGCCACCTGGCTTCAATTCTACCGCCGCTTCGTTGGTGGCTTGCGGCTGACCGTCTGGAACCGCCTGAGACATGAAAAATGCAGGCACGACAAAGTTGACTACCGACGGGATAAACAATTTAAAGAAATCAAAGAATTCGGCATACCCGGCTTGCCACACCATCAGCGTCGTGATATCGCCGAACGGGCAAAACGCACCGCCGGCATTTGCCGCGATAACCAGATTGACGAAACCGACAGAAACAAACTTTTCGTTATCCGCACCCACCGCCATCACCACAGCGCCGACCAATAAAGCCGAAGTCAGGTTGTCAGCAACGGAAGACAAGAAAAAGGTGATGACGCCCGTGATCCAAAACAACTGCTTGTAACCGAATTGCTTCCGAATCAACCAGGAGCGCAACGCCTCGAACACATTGCGTTCCGCCATGGTGTTGATATAAGTCATCGCCACCAGCAAAAACAGCATCAGCTCAGCATATTCTTTCAAATCGTGCTCGAAAGCTTTATGCAGTTCCTCGCCCGAAACCCCCGCCTCGCTAGCCAGAACGGCCACATGCGCCCAAATCACTGCCGCGGCAAAAATCACCGGCTTGGACTTGCGCAGATGAGTGAACTCTTCGGCCATGACAAAGCCGTAAGCCACCAAAAAGATTAGAACGGTGTATATCCCCCGCTCGGTTCCGGTCAGACCGAGATTGTGAAACTCTTCGGCCATGGCCATTTGCGGCACAAACAACAGCCCGGCCAAAATCAACAATAAGCGCAACAAGGTAGCCCCCTTTATCCTCTATGTTTTAGTCGTTATTAAAAGCAAAAAAACTAACCGGGCATGTTATCACCATACAATATTCTTTGTCATTTAATCCCGGCCGTTATATTATTCAGATACCTAGCAAAATAGTCAGTAAACCACGCATCATCGCTAAATGTATCAATATAACCAGAAAGATCAAACACTTATTGAAGAACGCGTTAGAGAGTTTCGCGACCAGACCCAACGCTTTCTGAACGGGGACCTGGAAGCCGACCAATTCAGAGCACTACGCCTGATGAACGGTCTCTACGTGCAAACCCATGCACCGATGCTGAGGGTCGCAGTCCCTTACGGACTACTTTCCTCGAAACAATTGCGCAAGCTGGCATCGGTGGCCCGCGATTACGACCGCGGATACTGCCACTTCACAACCCGGCAGAACGTCCAATATAACTGGCCAGCCTTGGAACGGGTCCCAGACCTGCTCGCCGAATTGGCAACAGTGCAGATGCACGCCATTCAAACCAGCGGCAATTGCCTGCGAAACACCACATCGGACCATTTGGCCGGCATTTGCAAAGACGAAATCGAAGACCCGCGGCCGTACTGCGAAATTATCAGACAGTGGACCACTCTGCACCCCGAATTTGCCTTCCTACCACGCAAGTTCAAAATCGCGGTCAGCGGCGCAACTCATGATCGAGCAGCAGTCCAATTGCATGATATTGGTGTCTACTTGGTCAAAAACAGCGCAGGTGAAACCGGATTTCAAATTTTGGTAGGCGGCGGCCTGGGCCGAACCCCGATCATTGGCCAAACCATTCGCCCTTATCTGGAAAAGCAGCACCTGCTGTCCTATCTGGAGGCTATTTTACGGATATATAACCTGTTCGGCCGCCGTGATAACAAGTACAAAGCCAGGATCAAGATTCTGGTTAAGGAAACCGGCCTGGAAAAATTCAAGGCCATGGTCGAGCAGGAGTGGGAACGCATCCGCGACAGCATGTTACTGAGCGAGGAACGCATCGCCGAACTTAAAGCCCACTTCGCCCCGCCCGCTTACGAAACCATCGCAAGCCCCGACCCGAATTTTGCCAACACCCTTGCCGTTAACAGCGACTTCGCCAAGTGGGCTAAATACAACACAGTAGAACACAAAATCAACGGCTACCAAGGCGTTTACATCTCTTTGAAAGCCCCCTCATCGCCGCCAGGCGACATTACCGCCGAACAACTGGAGGCCGTGGCGGATTTGGCTGACCAATACAGCTTCGGCGAAGTCCGAAGTAGCCATCGACAAAACCTCGTGCTCGCCGACGTCAAACAAAGCGACTTATTTGCGCTCTGGCAAAAACTCGACGCGCTCAAGCTGGCCACACCCAATATCGGCACAGTAACCGACATTATTTGCTGCCCCGGCCTGGACTTTTGTTCTCTGGCCAACGCCAGCTCGATCAGCGTTGCCAAAGAACTGAATTCCAAACTCGACGACATTGATTACATTCACGACATCGGCGACATCAAAATCAACATGTCCGGCTGCATGAACGGTTGCGCCCACCAAAGCGTCGGCCATATCGGCATCCTCGGCGTCGACAAGCACGGCGAAGAGTGGTACCAAATCACACTCGGCGGCTCATCCGAAAACGAAGCCGCGATTGGCGAACGCCTGGGACCGGCAGTTGCCAAAAGCGATATCACCACGGCCGTTACCGACATCCTCGACGTTTATGTTCAGCAACGCTTAGAAGACGAAGCCTTCTTACAAACCGTAAAGCGCGTCGGCCTGGAGCCGTTTAGGGAAAGAGTTTATGCAAATCATTAAAGACCAACAGTTAATCAACAACACCTGGACTTTTATCGAAGACGCTGCTCCGCTTCCCAGCGGAGACATTACGGTCAGCCTGCAACGCTGGCTCAGCGAGAAAGCCCAGCTCCTTGAACGTAACAGCAAAGTTGGCATCCGGGTAGCTCCCGGCGAACAACTGGACGCTTTGAACTCGGACCTGGATAAAATCGATTTGATCGAACTGAACTTTCCGATCTTCGGCGACGGCCGCTTGTTTTCCGTGGCCCGCTTACTACGCAGCAGGGACGGGTACCAAGGCGAGCTCCGCGCGGTGGGTCAATACCTTCCCGACCAAGTATTCTACTTGTCCAGAGTCGGCATCAACGCCTTTGATTTAAGCTGTCAAAACGACGCGGATTTGGTTTTGGCGGCCATGAATCAATTTTCAGTGCGTTATCAATCGTCGACCAATTGAACTTCGCGCTCGGCTAACAAAAAGCCGCCTGACCTGAAACAAAAAACCCCGACTGGCGAAAGCCACTCGGGGTTTTATTTTGGCCAAAGACGCCGGAATCGCTGCGATTCCGGCGAACGACTTTATCAAACCGAACGCTTAACGACGCATGATGCTAATGCCTTTCAGCAAGTTCAACGCCTCATGCAGAGGATAATCGCGCATATCAGCCTCGGACAAGTCAGCCCCATCCCCATCTTTCTCCGGCGCATCTTTGGCGTCATCACCGTCTTCTTCATCAACCTTCTTCTCAGGTTTAGCATTACCGTTGGTCAAATGATGCGTTAAATCCGCTTCTTTGACGGTGTCCAGCTTCGCTTTATCCATTGCCGCCAGCTTGACTCTGGCCAACGTCACATCCGGCTCGATACCTTCGGCCTGAATAGACCGACCTGAAGGCGTAAAATAGCGCGCCGTAGTCAACTTGACCGCCGCACCGTTACTGGTCGGCAAAATGGTTTGCACCGAGCCTTTGCCGAACGACTTCTCACCCATGATGATGGCCCGCTTGTGGTCCTGCAATGCGCCGGCCACAATTTCGGATGCCGAAGCCGAACCGCCATTGATCAGCACCACGATAGGCGCACCGTTTATCACATCGCCTGAAGTGGCATTAAAACGCATTTCCGAATTTTTGATCCTCCCCTCGGTATAAACGATCAACCCGGAATCGATAAAGGCATCACTAACATCCACCGCCGCATTTAAAACGCCCCCCGGATTGTTGCGCAAATCCAGAACAATACCCTTCAGCGGGCCTTCGTTCTCCTTTTTCAACTCATCGATTGCATCCAATAAACCTTGACCAGTGCCGGACTGAAAACTACTGATCCGCAAATAACCGTAATTCTTTTCCAAAATCCTGTTCTTGACGCTTTTGACTTTGATAATGTCGCGAGTCAACGCGAACTTCAGCGGCGCCTCTTCCCCTTCGCGAATCACTGTCAGCACAATCTCGCTACCTGGCTCGCCGCGCATGATTTTCACCGCATCGGCCAGCGTCATACCTTTCACCGGCTTATCGTCGAGACGAACGATCAAGTCTCCAGCTTTAATTCCGGCCCGTTGCGCCGGCGTATCGTCTATAGGAGAAACCACTTTAACAAACCCGTTTTCCATGCCGACTTCTATACCCAAACCACCGAATTGACCCGTGGTGCCTTCTTGCAGCTCCTTATACTCTTCGCTGGCAAGATACGCCGAATGCGGGTCCAAACCGGACAGCATGCCCCGAATCGCATCTTCCAAAAGTTTCTTGTCGGAAACGGGTTCTACATAATCCTGTTTGATGCGACCGAAAATCTCGGTGAAGGTCCGCAGCTCGTCAAACGGCAAGGCCTGCAGCTCATCGCTTTTCACCGAAGCCGGCGACTCTTTTTCGGCAAAGACGCTACCACACAAACTAAGCGCCACGCCCAAAATAAATCCGACCAGCAAGATTAATATGTTTCTGTTTTTTAACATTTGAATTCGAACTCCAACAACCTGTTTCCTAAAAATAATTAACCTTTGCCCGGTTTACGGCACCATTGCTCCGGATCGACCGGCCGTCCGTTTTTTCGGATGCCAAAATACAAGGCGGCATCGGCTCTGCCACCGCTTCGACCTACCGAGGCCAAAACCTCGCCGGCCCTAACGTGATCGCCAACCCCTTTATGTAAACTTTGGCTGAACGCGTACAAGCTCATAAAGCCTCTACCGTGATCGACAATAATCATCAATCCGTAACCTCGCAGCCAATCAGCATAGACTACCTTGCCGCCCGTCACCGCACGCACGTCAGCCCCTTCCCTGGCACTGATAACGACGCCGTCCCAAGTGGTTTCGTAGCGCCGACTGCCAAACCGCTCCGTCACCGCCCCTTGCACCGGCCACGGCAATTGGCCGCGCAACTCTGCAAACGGCTGGCTTGCTGATGCGCCAACCGGAGGAGTAGCCGGCATTTGCTTGGAAAGTACCCGCGGTGGGCTCGCGCTTGGTTCGGACTTGTGCGGCTCAGGTGAAGACTCGTCCTCGGCATTATCATCAGTTTTCTGCAAAGACGCCACCAAGGACTGCAATTTTTTCTCGTCAGCCACCAAGCGCTGCAGTTGGTCGGCCTTGGCTGAATAATCACTTTCAATCCTGGCTAACAAGGCTTCGCGTTGCCCCTTTAACGCCAGCATTGCATCCGACTCTTGCTGCTTCTTTACCAAAGCAGCTTGAAGCAATTGAGACTCGCTGTCCTTTTGCGCCTCCAACTGCCGAAGCTCGTTGAAGGCCTCGCCAAACGCTTTGAGTTTTTCCACTCGCGCCTTACTGATATAGTCGAAGTAAATCGCCATGCGACTTGACACTGCCGGATCGCGTTGGTTCAGAATCACTTTCCAGCCCTCCTTATCGCCGCCCATGGCGTAGATCGCCTTGAGCAACCCTTCGAGTTCCTGCTGTTGTTCGTGCATACTGCGTTGCGCCGCAGCGCTCTTGCCGCGCACTTCCTGCAGCACTGACTCCTGTTGCCTGATTTCGGCTTTCAATGCACGCAGGCTATTTGCCAATTCGCCATATTGCATCTCCAGCTTTTGCAACTGCTCCACTGCCCGATTTTTTTCGGCTTGCAAGTCGCGAACGTCGCCACCGATCTGTTGAATTTTCGACTGGACGTCGGCCAAGGTTTTGTCGTTTGCGGGAGCGGCCGACAATGCCTGACTTACACCCCCCAACCCGGCGAAAACCAGGCAACCGATTACCCTCGCCAGCGCCATCGGTGGGTATTTGGCAATTCTTGTACTCCCGAGCCGACACGACAATTCGCTGTTTTTCGACCCTGAAAACCTGTTGGTAACGAGCGGCGCGCGGGGAAGCCGGTTTGCCATCGGATTAAGGACTCCAAGCACTAATGGTTATAAAATCAGATCTCGGCGACAGCCATTGCCGCACAATTACGCGGGCTCAATTCTCGGGTATTGAACAATAAGGCCTACTCTGTTAGATTTGCTGGCCTCGTATTGCTCGCTAAGTTGGCGGCTTGGCCGCTGCATATCTAAGCAAGGCATTATACCAGCACCACCAGCCGCCAAATCCGAAAAATGCCACAGGCCGCCTAGCGACCAATTTTGCCAAGCTATATCGTAATTAAATGGAAGATCAAGACGATAGTATTCAATATGACGACAGCGATATCAGCCGCGCCGCGCGCTGCCTGAAAGCCATGTCCCACCCTTTACGACTGAAAATCCTCTGCGTATTGGGCAGCAACTCGATCAGCGTTCAAGACATTGTGGAACAGGTCGGAACCAGTCAGAGCAATATTTCGCAACATTTGGCGATATTGCGGGACAAAGGCATTCTTGATTATAAAAAGGAAGCCAACCGCGTTTATTACTTTATCGACGACGAACGCGTTATTCATCTGATTCAAATGATGCGCAGCATTTTTTGCGGCGCTTAAACAGCAATAACCAACAATATGAATGCACCAATAGAACAATATATCGAATTCGCCACCAACCATTATTTACTGGTATTTGCACTGGTCTGCGTCATTTTCTTGCTAATTCAGGATTTGCTTGCCAATTCTTTTAATAAGTACGAAAACATTTCGCCGCTAATTGCCGTCACCAAAATGAACAGTGACGACGTAGTCGTTCTGGACGTCAGGGAATTGCACGAATTCAGCAAAAGCCACATCGAAAATGCTTTGAATATTCCGCTAGGCAAAATCGATGAACAACTCACGGCCCTGGAGAAACACAAAAAGCATCCGCTGATCGTGACTTGCCAAACCGGGGCTCGCTCGGCCGCTGCCTGCAAAACCCTGACTAAGTCAGGATTCGAACAGGTCTATAACATGATTGGCGGCATGCAATCATGGGAAGACAACAAACTGCCGATCAAACTGGGCAAAATCAAAGATTAACCAACCAACCCCAAACCACGACCATGGCCGAAAACAACGCATCCAGCGAAAAACAATTCATCATTCAAAAGATCTATACCAAAGACATTTCTTTTGAAACCCCAAATTCACCCAAAATCTTTACCCAAAAATGGGAGCCGGCGCTGGATCTGAACCTCGGCACCAATGTGTTACCGATCGAAAACTCGATGTTCGAAGTCTCGCTCACATTGACCGTAACCGTCAAAGTCGGCGAAAGCACCGCTTATCTGGTAGAAGTCAACCAGTCCGGAGTATTTCTGATCGCCGGCTTTAACGAACAGGAAATGGGGCCAATGCTGGGTAGCTTTTGCCCGAACATCCTGTTCCCCTACGCCCGCGAGGTCATTTCCGACCTCGTCAGCAAAGGCGGATTCCCGCAACTGGTCCTGGCTCCGGTTAATTTCGACGCCCTGTATATGCAACATTTACAACAGGCGCAACAAGCTCCGCAAAACGCCGAAGCCAAAACTTTAAACTAAGACAGGATGCCGCCATCAATCAGCATCCTGGGTGCCGGATCATGGGGGACCGCCCTGGCTATCCAAGCAGCCAGAAATGGCTGCAGCACCTCGCTATGGGGACATAATCCGCAACATATCGCTGCGCTGCAACAAGCCGGCGAAAACAGCCGCTACCTGCCCGGCGCCCAGTTGCCTGCGAATCTCGAACTCACCGCCGACATCAGCAAAGCCGTAAGTTACAGCCAGGTACTTTTGATTTCGGTCCCCAGCCATGCCTTCCGGGATACTTTGATTCGCATCAAACCCTTTTTGGCGGAAAAACCTATGGTCGCTTGGGCCACCAAAGGCTTCGACGGGCTTGATGGCGCCCTGTTAAGCCAAGTCGTCGCCGAAACGCTGGGCGAAGATATCGAAACCGCCGCGCTGTCCGGGCCGACTTTCGCCGCCGAAGTCGCGGCAGACTTGCCCACAGCAGTGACCGTCGCCTCGACATCCGATGCCTTTTCGTCCCGACTCAGCGCCATGCTGCACAATCAACGCTTTCGAGTCTACACCAGCCACGACATTATTGGCGTCCAGGTCGGCGGCGCCTGCAAGAACGTATTAGCCATCGCCGCCGGAATCGCTGACGGCTTGGGTTTCGGCGCCAACACACGCGCAGCTTTAATCACCCGCGGCCTGACCGAAATCATGCGCCTCGGCATCCGTCTGGGCGGCCAAGCCGACACGTTTATGGGCTTGGCCGGCCTCGGCGACTTGATCCTGACCTGCACCGACGACCAATCCCGCAATCGCCGCTTCGGCCTGGCCCTTGGACGCGGCCAGGATCAGGCTCAAGCGTTGAAACAAATCAACCAGGAAGTGGAAGGCATCTCCGCTGCCCGCGAAACCTTCGGGTTATCGCAAAAATACGGCGTCGAAATGCCCATCACCTCGCAGGTTTACAAAGTACTCTTCGAGAACCTCCAACCCAAACAAGCCGTAGACAACTTGTTAAACCGGGATCAAAAACCCGAACAAGCCTGAATTCGCCCCGCCCCCATTCAAAGAGCAATCCGCCCTAAAAACCACGCCCTAACAAGCGCGAGTTTTTTCGGCGCCCTGAGCTCCTGCAAGCGCCGCTTCTCCCGTTTTGAACAAAATAACCTTATAAATTTAAGCATTAGCGTTCGTTAATTGCGATTTACATCAAAAATCGACATTAACTTTTTGATACCAATCAGTTTTACCCCCTCCCTCACCACCCATTCAAACCCAACCCCCAACCAGACCTAAGTCATTGTAGAAAAAGAAAGAATTTAATCTAGCTGCCTCTTGACTAAGCCCATTTTGAAAACTATAGTGGTACAAAAGTGATGTAAAGTGGGCATAAATGGATTTTTTTGGCTTTTTGAGGGTTTGATTTGTTTCGAGGCATAAGTTCAATCAGTTTGGATGCGAAAGGGCGCGTTGCGATTCCTACCCGCTATCGGGAGGAGTTACAGGAGTGCTGCGACCGCCAACTGGTTGTCACCGTTGCAGTCGACGATAAATGCGTTGGCGAACCGGGCTGCCTCTGGCTCTACCCTTTACCCGAATGGGAAAAGCTGGAGCAAACCATCAGCCGCTTACCGACCTTGAACAAAATGGCCGGCAAGTTGCGGCGTTTTGTCATAGGCAACGCTTCGGAGTGCGAAATGGACGCCCAGGGCCGCCTGCTGTTGCCGGAAAAATTGCGCGAGTTCGCCGGCCTGGAAAAGCATATTGTGCTGGTCGGCCAACTGAACAAGTTCGAAGTCTGGAACGAAGACGCCTGGAAGGCCAAAGAACAGGAATGGATGGACGGTAACGACAGCGAGGGCCTTGAAGAACTTGGCTCTTTGTCGTTTTGACGGAGATGCCGGCACACCAAACCGTTTTATACGCGGAAGCGCTCCAGCAACTCGCGATAAAACCGGACGGCCTCTATCTGGATTGCACTTTCGGTCGGGGCGGCCATAGTCGTGGCATTTTGGCCGAGCTGAGCGAATCGGGCCGCTTGTTGGCACTGGATAGAGACGCGGATGCGATTGGCAGCCAAGAGGCAGAGAGTTTACGTCAGGACCCCAGATTCGAATTACGCCATGCCAGTTTTGCCGAATTGGCGGAAGTAACCAGACGTAACGGATACGCCGGCAAGATCGACGGCATATTGATGGACTTGGGCGTATCGTCGCCGCAACTGGATATTGCCGAACGCGGCTTCAGTTTTTTACGCGACGGACCGCTGGATATGCGTATGGACACCGGACGCGGACTGTCGGCTACCGAGTACCTGGCTAGCGTTGACGAACCGGAATTGGTCCGGATTTTATTCGAATACGGCGAAGAACGGTTTGCCAAGCGCATCGCCCGGGCGATCGTCAGCCAGCGCCAACAGGCCCCGGTCACGACCACTCTGGAACTGGCGAGATTGATTGAACAAAGCGTGCCGTTTCGCGACAAGCACAAACATCCTGCGACACGCAGCTTTCAGGCGATCAGGATCGAAATCAATCAGGAGCTGGAACAGATCAAGGCAGGTTTGCAGCAAGCGCTGGAGGTACTGGCGCCGGGCGGACGGCTGGTAGTGATCTCGTTTCACTCTTTGGAAGACAGGATCGTCAAGCGGTTTATTAGGGACCAATCGGGGGCGAAAACCGATCCCGGCAGATTGCCGGTCAGAGAACGGGACATAGAACAAGGGCAATTACGCAAAATCGGTAAATCGATACGCGCCCAAGCGCAGGAATTGCGCGATAACCCCAGAGCGCGTAGCGCGGTAATGCGAGTCGCGGAGAAGCGTTGATGATATTTGCTCGAAACATCCTGCTGACAATACTGGTAGCGGTGTTGCTTATATCCGGCATCGCGGTGATTTACAGCAAATACCAATCGCGGCTGCTGTTTATCGAGATCCAAAAAAAGGAAAAGGAACTCGACGATTACGAAGTCGAATGGGGACGGTTACAGCTCGAATTGACGACGCTGACCGAAGAAAACCGAGTTGAAGTCGAGGCCAGGTCGCGATTGATGCTGACTTTGCCGCCGCAGGACAAAATAATTTACATCAAGCCGTAATGCGAATTTTTACCGGTTCTGCCCCAGCACCGCGCCTTAATACCGATTTTCCGATACGGCGAAAACTGCTGTTGTCGACAATGATGCTGGCGATGACTGCCTTGGTTGGCCGCGCGGTTTATCTGCAAATCCTGGACAAGGATTTTTTACAGGATAAAGGCGATATGCAACACATCGGCGTCGTGTCGGTGTCGGCATACCGCGGCCAGATCAAGGACCGTAACGGCGAACCGTTGGCAATCAGTACCCCGGTGCAATCGATCTGGGTCAATCCACGGCAATTGAAAGACAGCGAACAGGACAAACTGACACCGATGGCGAGAATCCTCGGTTTCCCGGAAAAAGAGCTGCGCTCGCTGTTGAAAAAAGAAAAAGACGCCAACAAGCGCTTCGTCTATTTGCGCCGGCAGATCAATCCGGATATCGCCGAAAAAGTTAAAGATCTGGAGATCACCGGCGTCTATTTCGAGCGCGAATTCAAGCGGTATTACCCTGCCGGGGCAGTCTCCGGCCATTTGCTGGGCTTTACCAATATCGACGATATCGGCCAGGAAGGCATCGAACACGGTTACGAACATATATTGCGCGGCCAACCGGGCAAAAAACGGGTGATCAAAGACGGCAAAGGCCAGATCATCAAAGACGTAGAAAACATCGAAGCAGCGGTACCGGGCCGCGACCTGATTTTGACGATAGACGAACGCTTGCAATATCTGGCCTACCGGGAGCTGCAAAATGCCGTGATCCAGAACAAGGCGCATTCGGCCTCGCTGGTGGTATTGGATGCCAAAAACGGCGACGTGTTGGCCAGCGTCAGCCAGCCGGCATTCAACCCGAACAACCGGAAAGAATTGAGCAGCAACCGTTATCGCAACCGGGCCATCGTCGACAGCTTCGAACCCGGCTCGACCGTAAAACCGTTCGTGATCGCGGCGGCGCTGGACGGCGGCTATATCCATCCGAATGTGATGATCGAGACCCACGGCGTTTACCACCTGGGCCGCAACGTGGTCAAAGACGTGCATAACTACGGCACGATGGATTTGACCCACGTATTGCAAAAATCCAGCAACATCGCGGTGACCCAGATCGCAATGACCATGCCGCCGGAGTATTTCTGGGGGGTTTACAACAAACTGGGCTTCGGCACCTCGGCCGGCGTCGGCTTCCCCGGCGAGGCCAGCGGCTCGTTGCTCGACTATCAAGGCTGGCACGAATTCGACCAAGCGATTTTATCGTTCGGTTACGGGGTATCCACCTCGATTTTACAACTGGCCAGGGCCTATACCGCCTTGGCCGACGACGGCATCATTCATTCGGTGACCCTATTGAAGCGCGACGAAGATCCGGACGCACAACGGGTGTTTAAGCCGGAAACAGCGAGAAAAGTCCGGGAAATGCTGGAGCACGTGATCAGCAAGGAAGGCACGGCGTATCAAGCCAGAGTCGAAGGTTACCGGGTGGCCGGCAAAACCGGCACCGTGAAAAAAGCCACCGCCGGCGGTTACGCCGACGACAAATATTTATCGGTATTCGTCGGCATGGCGCCGGCCAGTAACCCGAGATTTATTATCGCGATCGTGGTCGACGAGCCGACCAGCGGCCAATATTACGGCGGTTTGGTTGCCGCACCGGCCTTCTCGCGGGTCATGGCCGGCGCATTACGAGTTTACGGCGTCGAGCCGGACGGCATGGAAAACATGCACTTACTGTTGAGCAAACGATGAAGCTGAGCGAATTGCTGAACGGACTAACTGATATAGCTACGGACGCGGAGATAACCGGCTTGAGCCTGGATAGCCGTTGCACGCGCGCAGGCGACGTATTCATCGCTTTGAACGGCTCGCGGCAACACGGCCTGACCCATGCCGCGCAGGCCGTAAGCCGCGGCGCCAAAGCCGTGGTATTCGAACCGCAGCAGAGTGCGTCACACTTACAGACGCCTCTCGCTGCGCCGCTGTTTGCCGTTGCCGGATTGGCGGACAGTCTGGGCGAGATCGCCGCCCGGTTTTACGGCCGGCCTTCGGCGCAGTTGGATGTGATCGGCGTCACCGGCACCAACGGCAAAACCACCTGCAGCCAACTGCTCGCGCAGGCGCTGCCCGATTGCGGCGTGATCGGCACGCTGGGTTGGGGCGAATTCGGCAAGTTACAGCCGACCGCAAACACAACCCCCGATGCGCTGGACGTGCAACGGATCTTGTCCGAATTGGCGGCCCAAGGCAAACGCGCAGTCGCCATGGAAGTGTCCTCGCATGGATTGCAGCAAGGCCGGGTCAATGCCGTGCAATTCAAGGGCGCGGTATTCACCAATTTGAGCCGGGACCATCTGGATTATCACGGCGATATGCAGAGCTATCTGCAAGCCAAGCTGACCTTGTTCAAAACGCCGGGCTTGAAATTTGCCGCTATCAATTTGGATGACGCCAGCAGCGCACAGGTATTGGACAGTATCGGCCAGGGTGTCCAGGTGTGGACCTTCAGCGCCAGCGGGCGAACGCTTCCGGGCTGCGAATGCGTGACGGCCGAAAATGCAAAATTTAGCGCCGCCGGCATCGAATTCGACGCGGTTTGGCGCGGTAAACGGCTAACCGCCGCCAGCGGCATTGCCGGCAGTTTCAATCTGGAAAATCTGCTGGCGGTGCTGTGCGTATTGCTGGCCCAGGGCATTGGTTTCGAAACCGCCGTAGCACGCTTGGCCTCACTGACTGCCATTGCCGGCCGCATGGAAAAATTCGGCGGCCAGGGCAAACCGACCGTGTTCGTGGACTATGCCCACAGCCCGGATGCCTTGGAAAAAGTTTTGAAAGCCATCAAAGGCAACAGCCGGTTGCAACTGGTGTTCGGCTGCGGCGGCGACCGCGACAAAGGCAAACGCCCGGAAATGGGCCGGATTGCCGAGACCTGGGCGGATCAGGTCATCGTCACCGACGACAATCCGCGAAGCGAAGCTCCGGCCGCCATCGTCGCCGACATTTTGGCGGGCTGCCGTAGCGATAAAGTAACCGTTATTAACGACAGGGCCACGGCCATAAACACAGCCATACAACAATCAGCTCCCGACGATTGCGTACTGATCGCCGGCAAGGGCCACGAAGATTACCAGGAAATCGCCGGCGTAAAATGGCCGTTCAGCGATAGCGCGCTGGTGGAAAAAACCTTGGCGGAGTGGCGCAAACCATGAAGATGCTGCTCAGCGAAATCGCCCGAGCCGTCAACGGCACTCTGACCGGAACCGACCGCAGCGTCGAGTCGGTCAGCATCGACACCCGCACGCTCAAACCCGGCGAACTTTACCTGGCCTTGAAAGGCAAGAATTTCGACGGCCACGATTTTATCGAGCAAGCGCAACAGGCCGGCGCCGCGGCGCTGCTGGTAGAACGCGCCTGCGCATCCGATCTACCGCAAATCGTGGTCGACAACAGCCACCTGGCGCTGGCCGAACTGGCCGGCTACTGGCGCCGGCAATTGCCGGTCAAAGTTGCCGGCGTCACCGGCAGCAACGGCAAAACCACGGTCAAAGAAATGATCGCGGCGATTTTCGCTACCCAAGGCCCCACCTTATCGACTCAAGGCAATTTGAACAACGACATCGGTGTCCCGCTAACTTTGCTGAAACTCGATGCCGGCCACCGCTATGCCGTGATTGAGATGGGCGCCAACCACATCGGCGAAATCGCCTATACCAGCCGCTATGCCCAAGCCGACGTCAGCGTGATTAATAACGTCGGTGCGGCGCATATCGAGGGTTTCGGCGACCTGAACGGCGTGGCCAAAACCAAGGGCGAGATCATCGAAAGCCTAAGCCCGCAAAGCGTTGCGGTGTTGAACCGAGACGACGCCTTCTACGACTTCTGGCTCACCCTGGCCGGCCCGCGCAAATCGGTTAGTTTCGGCTTCCATCCTGCTGCCGACGTCCGCGCCGAGCAAATCGAAACCGGCCTTGATGCTGACGGCTTCGCCACCCGCTTTCAGTTGCAAGCCGGCGGCGAAAGTATCGCTATCCGCTTGAATCTGGCCGGCGCCCACAACGTCAAAAACGCGTTGGCAGCGGCGACGGTTGCGCGGCAATTCGACATCGCGCTCGACGCGATCAAAGCCGGTCTGGAAGGCTTGCGGCCGGTGGTCGGCCGGATGCAGCCATTACGCGGCCGCCGCAACAACATCGTGGTCGACGACACCTACAACGCCAATCCGAGTTCGCTGCGCGCCGCTTTGGAAGCCATCGACGGCTGCAGCCGGACCGAGTTATGGGTTGCGCTAGGCGCGTTCGGCGAATTAGGCCCGGACAGCCCGGCGATACACCGGGAAATGGGTGAATTGGTCAAAGCCATGGGAGCCAAGCGCCTGTTCGCCACCGGCGAATTGGCCCGCCACAGCGTCGCCGGCTTCGGCGCCGGCGCCCGTTATTACGACACGCAGGAACAATTGATTGCAGACCTGACCGCGGAACTGAGCGGCGGGGAAACTTTACTGGTTAAAGGCTCGCGCGCCCAAAAAATGGAAAACGTGGTGGCGGCGCTGGTCGACAATTTTAGAGCGGCATAATGTTACTTTTACTCGCAGACTTTTTAAGCAGTATCGACAGCGGCTTCCGGGTCTTACACTACCTGACCTTCCGCGCCATCCTGGGCGTGTTGACCGCTTTGGCGATTTCGCTGCTGAGCGGCCCGATGGTGATCGAAAAGCTGACCCGCAGAAAAATCGGCCAAAGCGTGCGCGACGACGGTCCGCAAAGCCATTTCTCCAAATCGGGCACCCCGACCATGGGCGGGGCGATGATTCTGTTCGCGGTGGCGATCAGCACCCTGCTCTGCGCCGATCTGAGCAATCGTTACATCTGGGTGGTTTTGTTGGTGACGCTGGCGCACGGCGTCATCGGTTTTATCGACGATTACAAGAAAGTGCTGCTCGGCAACAGCGTCGGCCTGTCGGCCAAAGCCAAATATTTCTGGCAGTCGGTGGTCGCACTGGGTGCCGGCATCTACTTGTACAGCACCGCTCAAGTCGCTGCCGAAACCCAATTCATTGTGCCGTTTTTCAAAAACGTGACGCTGGACATGGGCTGGATGTACATCGTGTTGACCTATTTCGTCATCGTCGGCTCCAGTAACGCGGTGAACTTGACCGACGGCCTCGACGGCCTGGCGATCATGCCTACCGTGATGATCGCGGCCGCATTGGCGATCTTCGCCTATCTGTCCGGCCACGCCAATTTCGCCCAATACCTGCAAATACCGCATATCCCCAAATCCGGCGAATTGGTGGTGTTCTGCGCCGCGCTGATCGGCTCCGGCCTCGGCTTTCTCTGGTTCAACGCCTATCCGGCCATGGTATTCATGGGCGACGTCGGCGCGTTGGCATTGGGCGCCGCGCTGGGCATCGTCGCCGTGCTGGTCCGCCAGGAAATCGTGCTGGTGATCATGGGCGGCATTTTTGTGGTCGAAACCATTTCGGTGATCATTCAGGTCGCCTCCTATAAAACCCGCAAAAAACGGGTATTTCTGATGGCCCCGATTCACCATCATTACGAATTGAAAGGCTGGCCCGAGCCGCGCATCATCGTCCGCTTCTGGATCGTTTCGGTCATTTTGGTCCTGATCGGCCTGGCGACATTGAAACTGAGATAGCCATGGATACCGCACAACTACTCGCCAATCTAGAACGCCATTTTCAACTGGATCCGGCCAACGCTCGACTGCTGATCGTCGGCCTGGGCGCGACCGGCTATTCGGCCGCGCAATTTTTGCAAAAAACCCCGATCCGTTTCGCCGTAGTCGACAGCCGCAAGCAACCGCCGTTGATCGACAATCTGCGGGAACAAATGCCGGACGTACCCGTGTTTTCCGGCGGCTTCGATCAATCCGCGCTGGATGTCGCCACTCACTTGCTCGTCAGTCCCGGCGTATCGCTGCACGAAACCGCGATTCACAAAGCCGTGCAGGCCGGAGTAAAAGTCATCAGCGACATCGATTTGTTCGCCTGCGCCACCGATAAGCCGATCATCGGCATCACCGGTTCGAACGGCAAAAGCACGGTGACGACCATGCTCGGCGAAATGGCCAACGCCGCCGGAGTGAAAACCGCCATCGGCGGCAATCTGGGCACGCCAGCGCTGGACTTATTACAACAGGACGCCGATTTATACGTGCTGGAGCTGTCCAGTTTCCAATTGGAACGCACCCGAGCCTTGAACGCCAAAGCCGCCACCGTGCTGAACGTCAGTCCGGACCATCTGGATCGCCATGCCAGCATCGAAACCTACGCCGCCGAAAAGCAACGCATATTCCGCGGCGACGGCACGATGGTTTTGAATGCGGACGATGCGCTGGTCATGGCGATGCGCGACACCAACCGGCCGAGCTTGACGTTTTCGATCCAAAGCACCGCCGATTTCTATCTGCAACGCGGCGAAACCATCAATCTGATGCACGGCGATCAAGTATTGATGCCGGCCTCTCACCTGCGTCTGGAAGGTTCGCACAATCTGGCCAACGCCTTGGCCGCATTGGCCTTGGGCAGCGCCATCGGTTTGAGTATGACCGCGATGTGCACCGCGCTGCGCAACTTCAAAGGCCTGCCGCACCGGATGCAAAAGGTGGCCGAAAGAGCCGGCATCAACTGGATCAACGACTCCAAAGCCACCAACATCGGCGCCTGTATCGCCGCGCTGCAAGGCTACGACCGTAAAGTGATACTGATCGCCGGGGGCGACGCCAAAGGTGCCGACATGGCCGAATTGGCACCGGCCGTGCGCGAGAAAACCAAAGCCGTGGTCTTGATCGGCAAGGATGCGCAATTGATCGCCGATGCCTTGCACGATTACGTACCGGTCAAATTCGCCGGCAACATGAAAGAAGCGGTCAAAACCGCCGCCAGTCTGGCCGATGCCGGCGACAGCGTATTGTTGTCGCCGGCCTGCGCCAGCCTCGACCAATACCGCAGTTACGTCGACCGCGGCAACAAATTTGCCGAAGCGGTGATGGAGCTGCCGTCATGTTGAAGCCTACGCCCGCAGCGAAGCCTCGGCAAAGCCGCTTGCATACCGATCCGGTACTGATGCTGGCCTGCTTCGCCCTGCTCGGTATCGGCTTCATGATGGTCACGTCGTCTTCGCTGCACCTGGGTGTGAAGATGGCCGACGACATTTCGCATTATCCGTTCAAACAATTGGCGCACATCGCCTTCGGCTTGGCCTTTGCCGGCTTTATCTTGAACGTGCCGATGAGAAGCTGGGAAAAAATGGGGCAAACCCTGTTCATCGCCGGTCTGGCGCTGCTACTGGTGGTGCTGATTCCCGGCGTCGGCGTCAAAGTCAACGGCAGTATCCGTTGGTTATCGATTTTGGGTCTGCGGATTCAGGTGTCCGAGGTGGTCAAACTGATTTCGGTGATTTACATGGCCGGCTACGTCACCCGCCACGCCGAACACGTGCGCCGTTCCGCCTTCGGCCTGGTCAAACCGCTGATGCTGTTTTCGGTGGCTTGCGTACTGTTGCTGCTGGAGCCGGACTTCGGCTCCGCCGTCGTGATTCTGATCATCGCGATGGGCATGATGTTTCTGGGCGGGGCGCGGATTTCGCAATTCGTCATCCTGCTGGCGCTGGTCGCCGGCCTGGCGGTCATGTTGGTGATCGTCTCGCCGTACCGGCTGGCGCGGGTCACCAGTTTCCTCGACCCGTGGGCCGACGCCAAGGACACCGGATTCCAGTTGACGCAAGCCTTGATTTCGTTCGGCCGCGGCGAGTTCTTCGGCGTCGGCCTCGGCAACGGCCTGCAAAAATTGTTTTATCTGCCTGAAGCTCATACCGACTTTTTATTCTCGGTACTCGGTGAAGAACTGGGCTTGGTCGGCGTACTGGTCATCATCGCGCTGTTCAGCGCCCTGGTGGTACGCGCGTTTGCGATCGGCGAACAGGCGGAACAGGCCGGTCTGCGTTTCAACTCGCTCGCGGCTTACGGTTTGGGTATCTGGTTCGGCTTTCAGTCCTTCGTCAATATGGGCGTCAACATGGGCATGTTGCCCACCAAAGGCCTGACCCTGCCGCTGATGAGTTACGGCGGCGGCAGTATGATCGTGATGTGCGGCGCGGTGGCAGTGTTGTTTCGGATTCATTACGAAGTGACCGAACACAACAAGAGCAACGTCAAGGGGAAACTGGCATGAGCGGCCGCATTGTGATTATGGCGGGCGGTACCGGCGGCCACGTATTTCCGGCATTGGCGGTAGCCCAGGAAATGGCTGCGCGCGGCTGGCAAGTGAGTTGGCTCGGCACCCAGACCGGTCTGGAAGCCAAAGTGGTACCGGCCGCCGGCATCGATATCGACTGGCTGGCGGTGGCCGGCCTGCGCGGCAAAGGCTTGTTGGCCAAAGTCGGCGGTATCGTCAAACTGGTGCAAGCCTGCCGCCAAGCCAAACGGATTTTGCGCGAGCGCCGGCCGGATGTGGTTTTGGGCATGGGCGGCTTCGTCGCCGGCCCCGGCGGCCTGATGGCCAAGAGCCTGCGCATTCCGCTGGTAATCCACGAACAAAACCGGGTGCCCGGCACCACCAACCGCTGGCTGGCCAAACTGGCGGCAACCAAAATTCTGGAAGCCTTTCCCGCCAGTTTTGCGCCGAATCTGGGCGCCGAATGCACCGGCAACCCGCTGCGTAGCGGCTTCAGCGCATTGCCGGACAAACAGGCATGGACGCCGGACGCCGGCCGTAACCTGCACATACTGGTTCTCGGCGGCAGCCAGGGCGCCAAAGTATTGAACGAGACCGTTCCAGCCGCCTTGGCGACATTGGCCAATCTGGAGATCAAGCACCAGACCGGTGCCGCGATGCAAACCGAGGTAGCCGCCGCTTACCGCTCCACGAGCCTAAACGCGGAAGTAGCAGCCTTCATCGACGACATGGCCGCCGCTTACCGGTGGGCCGATCTGATCGTCTGCCGCGCCGGCGCGATGACGGTCAGCGAAGTCGCGGCTGCCGGACTACCGGCGATCTTCGTGCCGTTGTTGCATGCCATCGACGACCACCAAACGGCGAACGCCAAATATTTAGCTGACGCCGGCGCCGCTTTACTGCTGCCGCAACCCGAATTGAACGCGGAAAACCTGCGTAAAACCATTACCCAAGCCATGACATCCTTAGATTCCATGAGTCGGGCGGCGAAAGCCAAGGCCAGACTCGCCGCCACCCAAACCGTGGCCGACATTTGCGCGGCAATTGCCGTGTCTCACGCGGAGGCCGCGCGATGAACCGCCCCAATATACCCGCCGCCAATCAGGCATTGGGCGACATCGACAAAATCCATTTCGTCGGTATCGGCGGCACCGGTATGAGCGGCATCGCCGAAGTGCTGAGCAACCTGGGCTACACCGTATCCGGCTCCGACATCAAGGCCTCGCCGGTCACCGACCGTTTGCAAAACCTGGGCGTCAAAGTCTATCTGGAACATAAGGCCGAAAACGTCGCCGATGTCGATGTCGTCGTCACCTCCACTGCGGTAGATAAAACCAACCCGGAAGTGGTCAGGGCCTACGAAAACCGGATTCCGGTGATTCCGCGCGCAGAAATGTTGGCCGAACTGATGCGCTTCCGCTTCGGCATTGCCGTCGCCGGCACTCACGGCAAAACTACCACCACCAGTTTGACCACGATGATGCTGGCCGAAGGCGGCCTGGACCCCACTTTCGTCATCGGCGGCCGCCTGAACAGTGCCGGCGCCAATGCCAAATTGGGCCTGGGCAAGTATTTGGTGGCCGAAGCCGACGAAAGCGACGCCTCGTTTCTGTTCCTGCAGCCGATGATGGCGATTGTGACCAATATCGATCAGGACCACATGGAGACCTACGGCGGCAGTTACAGCAAGCTGAAGGAAACCTTCCTGAAATTTTTGCACCAGTTGCCGTTCTACGGACTGGCCGTGATGTGCGTGGACGACCCCGGCGTTTGCGACGTGCTGCCGAACATCTCGAAACCGGTAAAAACCTATGGCGTCAGCAGTTATGCCGACGTCCGCGCCGTCGACATCAAACAAGACGGTCTGCGCACCCATTTCACCGTGCTGCGCTGGGGCAACCTGCCGCCGCTGCAAGTCACATTGAATTTGCCCGGCTGGCACAACATGTTGAATGCGCTGGCGGCAACCACGATCGCTACCGCGCTGGGCGTGGACGACGCCGCCATTGTGAAAAGCTTGGCCGAATTCAAAGGCGTCGGCCGCCGCTTCCAAATTAACGGCGACGTCGATTTCGCCGACGGCAAACTGACCTTGGTCGACGACTACGGCCATCACCCGCGCGAACTGGCCGCCACCTTGGAAGCCTTGCGCCAAGCCTGGCCGAGTCGGCGTAAAGTCGTAGTATTCCAACCCCACCGCTATACCCGCACCCGCGATCTGTTCGAAGATTTCGTCGAAGTGCTGTCCGGGGTCGATGTGTTGATTTTGCTGGACGTTTATTCGGCCGGGGAAACGCCAATCACCGGCGCCGACGGCAAAGCCTTGAGCCGCTCGATTCGGGTGCGCGGCCAAGTCGATCCGGTATTCGTGCAAAACCGCGAGGATTTGGCCACCATCCTGGCCGGCATCGTCGAAAAAGACGACGTGATCCTGACCATGGGCGCCGGCAACGTCGGCCAGATCGCCACCGAACTGCCGCAAAAGCTGGCCGAGGCGCTGGCCGAACTGAGAGGAAGCGAGTGATGGCCCCGGCGAGCTGGAAAGGCACCTTGCTGAACGACGAGCCGCTGGCCAAATACACGAGCTGGCGGGTCGGCGGCCCGGCGCAGCACATGTACATTCCGGAAAACAAGGCCGACCTGATCGAGTTCATTGCCGAACTGCCGGAAGGCGAGCCTTTGTACTGGCTGGGACTGGGCAGCAATTTGCTGGTGCGCGACGGCGGCATCAAAGGCACCGTGATTAACACCCGCAACCGTTTGAAGGAAATGCGGCTGATCGACTCGGAACGAGTGTACGTCGAAGCCGGCGTGCCGTGCGCCCATGTCGCCCGCTTTTGCGCCGATCTGGGCCTGACCGGCGCCGAATTTTTGGCCGGCATCCCCGGCACGATGGGCGGCGCGCTGAAAATGAATGCCGGCGCTTTCGGCGGCGAGACCTGGCGCATCGTCGACCGGGTGGAAATGGTCAACGCCCGCGGCGAAGTGATCGAGCGCGATCACGGCGAGTTCGAAGTCGCCTACCGCTCGGTCAAAGGCCTGGAAGACGAATGGTTTCTGTCGGTGCAACTGAAATTGGTCAAAGGCAATAGCGAAGCCAGCCAGCAGCATATCAAGGCACTGTTGGAGAAACGCAACGCGACCCAGCCGACCAACAAGCCGACCTGCGGCTCGGTGTTCAAGAATCCGCCCGGCGACTACGCCGCGCGGCTGATCGAAGCCTGCGGCTTGAAAGGCTTTGCAGTGGGCGGCGCCGTGGTATCGGAAAAACACGCCAATTTTATCGAGAATCAGGGTAACGCCAGTTCGGCGGATATCGAAGCTCTGATCGAACATATTCAAACGCAAGTGCAAACCAAGTTCGGCGTCAGTCTGCAGACCGAAGTTTGCCGGATAGGTGACAAAACATGAGGCCCTTACGGATTAAAGATCCCGCCGCATTCGGCAAGGTCGCGGTGATGATGGGCGGTTCCGCCGCCGAGCGCGAAGTATCGTTGAACAGCGGCAACGCCGTATACCGGGCCTTGCAAGCCCAAGGCATCGGTGCCACCGCGATAGACGTGACCGGCAGCCCGATCGACGCCCTGGCCGGGCGCAAATTCGACCGGGTGTTCAACATCATCCACGGCCGCGGCGGCGAAGACGGCGTGTTGCAGGCGGTATTGGCAACGCTGAACTTGCCTTACACCGGCTCCGGCGTACTGGCCTCGGCCTTGGCGATGGACAAACTGCGCACCAAATTATGCTGGCAAGGCGCCGGCCTGCCGACGCCGCGCTGGTTTTTGTTGAGCGGCGAGCACGATATCGATACCTGCATCAATGCGCTGGGTTTTCCGGTGATCGTCAAGCCGGCCCAGGAAGGCTCCAGCATCGGTATGAGCAAGGCCCATAATCGCGAGGAATTGCTGGCGGCGTTGAAAATCGCCAGCCAGTACCGCTGCGAAGTCTATGCCGAGCAATGGATCCAGGGCCAGGAATTCACCATCGGCATGCTGGACGGCGAAGCGCTGCCGGCGATCCGGCTGGAAACGCCGCACACGTTTTACGATTTCGACGCCAAATACCGCGCCAACACCACGCAATACCATTGTCCGTGCGGCTTGAGCTCGGAGCGCGAGCGGGAATTACAGGCCCTGGCGCTGAGAGCCTGTCAGACCGTCGGCGTCACCGGTTGGGGCCGGGTCGATGCCTTCATCGACGACAGCGGCCGGCTGCAATTGATCGAGGTCAATACTGTGCCGGGCATGACCGACCACAGCCTGGTGCCGATGGCAGCCAAGGCGGTCGGCGTCAGCTTCGAGGAATTGGTTTGGCGAATCCTGGAGACCAGCGTGGCGGGATCGGCCGGTGCGGCTTAGATTTTTGATTGTGGTCCTGGTATTGGCCGGGGCCGGCTGGTGGAGTTGGCAACACTTCGGCGAGAGAGCCCTGCGCGGCCAACCGATCCGTTACGTACGGATCGAAGGTGCGTTCCAATACACCAGCAAGGACAGATTGAAGCAGGTTTTGGCGCCGCAGATGAAACAGGGTTACTACCACGCCGATATGCAGGCCATCCATCAGGCGATCAAAGCCTTGCCGTTGGTGGACAAGGTGGACGTAAAACGGGTGTGGCCGGACGCGGTGCACATCAAAATCACCGAACAAAAACCGGTGGTGCGCTGGGGCAACTCGGCACTATTGAACAAACAAGGCGATTTGCTGGTTCCGGACAACATCGAGGAATTCAAGAATCTGCCGTTGATTACCGGCCCGGAAGGCCAGGAGAAAAAGCTGCTGGAAATCATGAAGGGCGTTTACATCGTGTTGAAGGATAAATCGATGCAATTGGCCGAGTTCCACGTCAACGAACGCCGGGCTTGGCGGATTAAGCTGGCCAACGGCATGGAGATGCAATTGGGCCGCAAGGCGCCGCTGGAGAATATGCAGCGCTTTTTGAAAACCATGGATTTATTGGGCGAGGAGCAAATCGCCATGATAGCGAGCGTGGACACCCGTTATCCGAACGGCTTTGCCGTGACCTGGAAACCGGAAGCCGCCGCTATCGATTGGAAAGCAATCGCAGAAAAGAATAAGAACCTGATTTAAACGCTTACTGAGCACACAACAATGGCCAAAAAGACAGATCGAAATATTTTAGTGGGATTGGACATAGGCACGTCGAAGGTCGCGGCCATCGTCGGCGAATACCGCGGCGGCGACGAAATCGAAGTGATCGGTATCGGCACCGCGCCGTCCAAGGGCTTGAAAAAAGGCATCGTGGTCAATCTGGAATCGACCGTGCATTCGATCCAGCGCGCGGTCGAGGAAGCCGAATTGATGGCCGGTTGCCAGATCAAATCGGTTTTCGCCGGCATCGCCGGCAGCCATATCAAAAGCCTGAATTCGCACGGCATCGTCGCGATCAAGGAAAAGGAAGTCACCCAGCACGACATCGACCGGGTGATCGATTCGGCGCGGGCGGTGGCAATTCCGGCCGATCAGAAAATCCTGCACATCCTGCCGCAGGAGTTTGTGATCGACCAGCAGGAAGGCATCAAGGAACCGATCGGCATGTCCGGCATTCGCCTGGAAGCCAAGGTACACATGGTCACCAGCAGCGTCAGCGCCGAACAGAACATCGTCAAATGCATCCGCAAATGCGGGTTGGACGTCGACGATATCGTGCTGGAGCAATTGGCTTCGTGTTCGGCGGTATTGACCGACGACGAGAAGGATCTGGGCGTGTGCCTGATCGATATCGGTGGCGGCACCACCGATCTGGCGATCTTTTCGGAAGGCGCGATCAAGCACACAGCGGTGATTCCGATTGCCGGCGATCAGGTCACCAACGATATCGCGGTGGCGTTACGGACGCCGACCAAAAACGCCGAGGACATCAAGCGCCAGTATGCCTGCGCCTTGACCCAATTGGCCGATCCGCAACAAACCATCAACGTGCCGAGCATCGGCGACCGCGAGCCGCGCAAAATCTCGGCGCAAAACCTGGCCGAGATCGTCGAGCCGCGTTACGAGGAGTTGATGCTGTTGGTGCAAGCAGAATTGAGAAGAAGTGGATATGAAGATCTGATCGCCGCCGGCATGGTAATCACCGGCGGCAGCTCCCAAGTGAAGGGATTGGTCGAATTGGCGGAGGAAATTTTCCACATGCCGGTTCGGATGGGCGTACCGCTGCACGTGTCGGGATTGACCGATGTAGCGGAAAACCCGATTTATTCGACCGCGGTCGGTCTGTTGCTGTACGGCAAGGATCATCACGGCCGGGCGTTAGGCATAAACGATGACGGCGCCGATCTGTTATCGAAAATAAAAAGCTGGTTTCAAGGTAATTTTTAATCTTTTGTCTGGAGGGCGTGAATATGAAATATGAATTATTGGATAGCAGCGGCAGTGCTGTGATTAAAGTGATCGGCGTCGGCGGCGGCGGCGGCAATGCGGTCAACCACATGGCAGCCGACGGTATCGACGGCGTCCAGTTTATCTGCGCCAACACCGATGCCCAGGCCCTGCGGGAAATGAACGTCGAATCCATCGTCCAACTGGGTGTAGAGCTGACCAAAGGCTTGGGCGCCGGCACCCGGCCGGAAATCGGTAGAGCCGCGGCCGAAGAAAACCGCGACCGCATCCGCGAAGTCATCTCTGGCGCCGACATGGTATTCCTGACCGCCGGCATGGGTGGCGGTACCGGTACCGGCGCGATTGCGGTGTTCGCCGAAGTCGCCAAAGAGTTGGGCGTACTGACCGTTGCCGTGGTATCCAAACCTTTCGACTTCGAAGGTTCCAAGAAAAAAGGCGTGGCCGACGCCGGCTTGCGCGAACTGGAAAAACTGGTCGATTCCTTGATCATCATTCCTAACCAAAAACTGCTGCCGACTCTGGGCAACAACAAATCGCTGGTCGAAGCCTTCCGCGCCGCCAACGACGTATTGCGCGATGCGGTACAGGGCATCACCGAGCTGATTACCCATCCGGGCCTGATGAACGTCGACTTTGCCGACGTCCGTACCGTGATGTCCAACATGGGCAGCGCGATCATGGGTACCGGCGTCGCCAGCGGCGAAAACCGGGCCCGTTTGGCGGCGGAAAAAGCCATTGCCTGCCCGTTGCTGGACGACAACAATCTGCAAGGCGCGCGCGGCATCCTGGTTAACGTCACCTCCAACGGCGACCTGGGCCTGAACGAGTTCGACGAAATCGGCAGCATCATGCACGCGTTCGCTTCCGAAGACGCCGACATGAAAATCGGCATGGCGGTTAATCCGACCTTGGGCAACGAAATCAAAGTCACCGTGGTTGCGACCGGCATGGGCGATAAAGCCAAACACGCCGCTCCGATCAGTCTGGTGAAAAAGGTCGCGGCCGGCGAAGTCGATTACGGCCAACTGGAAAAACCGACCGTAATCCGCCAGCAAAAGCAGGAATCGACCCGGGAGTCGCGTTTCGGCGCCCAACCGAGAAACGATGTCGATCTGGACTACTTGGACGTACCGGCCTTCTTGCGTCGCCAAGCGGACTAAGCAAGTCAGCTGCTTAGCGCTTCAGGCAGCCCACCAAGTTCGAGGGGAGCTATCGCCCAATCTGTGATAGACTCCCCCGCCTTGTTTTACATATTGTCGGCATTTCATGATTAAACAGCGTACTTTGAAGAACACGATCAGAGCCACCGGCGTCGGCTTGCATACCGGCGACAAAGTCTATCTGACTCTGCACCCGTCCGAGCCGGATACCGGCATCCGCTTCCGCCGCGTCGATTTGGAAGCGCCGGTCATGATTTCCGCTCGTCCCGAAAATGTCGGCGAGACCAAACTATCCACCACGTTGGTACGCGACGGCGTCAAGGTTTCCACGGTAGAGCATTTACTGTCGGCTCTGGCCGGGCTGGGCATCGATAATGCGATCGTCGATGTCAGCGCCGCCGAAGTACCGATCATGGACGGCAGCGCCGGGCCTTTTGTATTTTTACTGCAGTCGGCCGGCGTCGTCGAACAAGACGCGCCCAAGCAATATATCCGGATCAAACGCGAAGTCAGGGTCGAGGATGGCGACAAATGGGCGGCTTTTCTGCCGTTCGAAGGCTTTAAAGTCACTTTCACGATCGATTTCGAACATCCGGCTTTTTCCGAGCATTTGAAAACCGCGGTGATGGATTTCTCGACGACGACTTTCGTCAAGGAAGTGGCCCGAGCCCGCACCTTCGGCTTTATGAAAGACATCGAGTTTTTGCGGGAAAATAATCTGGCGCTGGGCGGCAGCCTGGATAACGCCATCGTGGTCGACGACGACAAGGTGCTGAACGAAGACGGTCTGCGTTACGCCGACGAATTCGTCAAACACAAGATTCTCGATGCGATCGGCGACCTGTATCTGCTGGGCCACAGCCTGATCGGCGAATATCAGGGCTTCAAATCCGGCCACGCGCTGAATAATAAATTGTTATTGACGCTACTGAACGAAACCGACGCCTGGGAAAAGGTCACCTTCGAAAACGCCGAGGACGCGCCGATTTCCTTCTTGCATTCGGCTCAGTCTTCCGCACGGGCCACGGGCTGATAACGCGCCGACTCAATCTTGACGCTGCCTGGTTCTAGTTCGTCCGGGCAGCGCCTCCATCAACTAGCCTTCCTGCGTCCTCCGCCGCAAAGTATCGCCCAAACGCTTCAACGCTACTGCCAACGCGTCATCGCCGGTAGCGCTGTCAACACTCCGGCAAAGTACTTCGATGGCCTCCGCCGAAGGCAACCTTGGCTTGCGGGGCGCCGCAGATGCGCCGACAGCCGCGGTCACAATGCGAACCTGCAGCTTGACCAAGCCCATCTCGCCGGCGTCATGCAGCTTTTCCAGAATGTTCCGCGCAAAAAAACGAATTTGCGATGCCCAATTCGCGGAGTCGCTGTAGAGCAGAATCGCCGAATCCGAGGCAACGCAATGCAAAACGTGTTTCGACAGATCGTCGGGTAATCCGGCTCGAACGATTGCCAACAATTCCCGTTGCTTGGCAATGTTACTTAGGCATAAACTAATCTGATTTTTATTAAAATCCGCTGCAGGTTTAAAACCGAATATTTTGGGTTTATTCATAATTGGCTCAAACTTATCTGCGACAATACGGCAATCAGTTTGCACCAACACCGCAATTACAATATTTTACCTTTCTGCCTGTTAAGATAGGTGCAAACATTTTCGACATATCAATCAGCCACCTGTCGATCAGGCATAGAAAAAAACCCCGGTTAACTGTTAGCTATGCGTAAAACCAAAAAGCAAAAAAAACATCACCGAGTCAAAGGGAAACCGCGTTATATTGCAGTCCAAACCAAATCCGGAAATCCATCAAGCCAAACCAAATGGCAAATTTTAAAATTTGCCATCGTCGGCGGTTTAGCAACAGCAACGCATGCGGGTATATTTGCCTTTGTTATTGAAACGCAGTTAGCCCAAGCCCTAGAAGCTAACTTTATCGCCTTTGCCGTCGCCTTTTTAATATCCTTTTTAGGCCAATACCACTGGACCTTTCGAAATAGCAGCGATACGCATTGGTCCAAAAAGATGACCAAGTTTTTGATCGTCGCATTGATTGGATTGGGCCTAAATACTGCGGGAGTGCTGGTTATCGTCGAGCGGTTGTTATTACCTTATCATTACGCCATATTATTTATGGTATCAGTAGTTCCGGTGACGACTTTCATTATCAACAAAAAATGGGCTTTTTCCTAACTCACTTTCTTTGCCAAACAAAAAGCAGACAACCCTGCACTTCTATTGATCAAAAATAAAGTCTTGGCTTCCACCTGATGAATCATTATCAATAAACTATTGACAATATTACTTGCCATAGTCAAATCGCTTTTCGCCTGATTTTTATTCGTACTGCCTCGCCATCTACTAAATATTCGAATCGCGGCTACAATAGGAAATAGCAACCCAAAAAAATACCGACCTTTTACTACATGCAGCCCTGCATTCTTCACAAGCGATTCTAATTCCCCTAAAGAATAGCGTCGTTTATGCTCCAAGAAAACGTCATGGCCCGACCATAGCAAATTAAACGCCGGCACAGAAATTAAAACATGCCCACCCACAGGCATTCTATCAACATAATATTTTAAAAAATCTCGATCGTTCTCAACGTGTTCAATAACGTCAATCATTAATACGACATCCTCATCGACAGAATTGATTGTCTTAACAAAAACGATATCCTTACCCTGATAAAGCTCGCGCCTTTCATCATCGACATATGCAGTATCGACGCAACGCGCAGCCGACCCTGCGTCGATCAACAACAATTTCGAAAAAATTCCGGATCCTGCACCAACATCAAGAATTCTTTTAAAAACAATATCCGCCAATAATCCTTGAATGGCTTTCAGTTTGGACAAGTAATACCAATGCGTATAAACAGCATCGCCTAATATTGACTCTTCTTTAACGTCCATAGCCTCATTTCCTGATAACTTTGTTAACAAAGTATAAGGGCCTGCGCTTGGACTCAGAAAAGGCTCTCGCCAGATACTCCCCCAATACCCCGATAAATATTAATTGCACTCCGCCGAGAAATAAAATCGTCACAATTAATGACGGATAGCCTGCAACCGGATTACCATACAAAATAGTATTTATAATAATATAAACTCCGTAACAAAATGCCGCAAATGCTACAGCTACGCCAACATAACTAGCTACCTTAAGCGGAACCTCTGTAAACGAAGTAATCCCTTCCAACGCGAAATTCCATAGCTTCCAATAGTTCCATTTTGTTTCGCCGGCATAGCGCGGATCACGCCGATACTCTACCGCAACAGAGGGATAGCCGATCCAAGCGTACAAGCCTTTCATGAAACGATTCCGCTCAGGCAATTGTTTCAACGAATCGACCGCGCGCCGGCTCAATAACCGAAAATCTCCGGTATCGGCAGGAATATCGATATTAGTCATTCTTCGAATAAACCGGTAAAACAGATACGAAGTCGTTTTCTTGATTACCGACTCGCCGTCTCGGCTAATTCTCCGTGCATAAACATTATCGAAGCCACTATTCCATTGCTTCAACAATTCCGGGATTAACTCAGGCGGATCCTGTAAATCTGCATCGATAATAATCACTGCATCGCCCCGCGAGAAGTCAATCCCGGCCGAAACAGCAATTTCTTTGCCGAAGTTTCGGCTCAAATCGATAACAACAACCCGCGGATCCGATTCCGACAATCTCTCTAATAACTGCAGAGTGCCATCTCGGCTACCGTCATTGACAAAAATCAACTCGTAGTCCGGAGCGGCGGTTTGTAACACAACCGTCACACGAGCATAAAACTGATCTAGCACTTCCTGCTCGTTATATGCCGGAACAATTATCGATAACATGATGCCACCATTCAATATTTGTTATATTTTATAGCGACTATTTTAACAGCATAGCCGCAAATGTATTTTCGACCCTTATAAAATAAAAACTGCCGTTTCGTATTCCCGCCAGAGCCGAAACAACACACCGATCAGTGGTCAAGTATAGGCAATTTCACTAACATCGCCAGTTTCCGGCAGCACCTCCCGGCGCCGCCTTACCAGCCTAAAATTATTGATATACAATACGATTACCTTGAGAGTCACAGGAAAAACCATGAAAAACGGTCTGACGGCTAGTTTGCATATTCGCCCCAATCTACGGGACTTTTTCTACATATACCTGCCGTTGCTGCTATTAAGCACAATTATCGTATTGAATCTGACAGCATTTATCGATTCGATAAGATTCTACCCGAGTAACGACAGCTACTACGAAGAAGCTCAAAATTTCATCAAGGGCCACGGCTTAACCAGAACGCCTTGGGCGGCGAACAACTACACCGTGGATTACGAACCAACCATATATCAACCGCCAGGCTACGGAATACTAATTTATCTGGTGACACAATTCGGTCTGCCACCCACCGCCGCCGACCTGTGGATTTCTCGGATTTGCTGGATATTAACGCCCTCTGCTCTTGCCTTTCTCCTACGGCCGCTAATCGGTCTGACGTTTTCGATTCTATCCGCAGCAATAATCGCAAGCGCCCCCAGCTTTTATTTATTCAGCCCAGGCCCATTTACTGAGCCGGTTTATAGCTTGCTGATCTTGATTTCCCTGGGCGTAACAACTAGAAGCCTACAATATGAAGATAAGCATAAAAATTTAAAATTATTTGTTTTGTCCGGATTTATCGCCGGCATTGCCTATGCCATCAGAAACGTTGGCTTGGCGTATTTTTTATCTTTTTTTTCGGCACTACTGGTACTAGGAGCATTAAGACAGGAAAGCCCGAAAAAGATTGCCAAAATTTTCGGATTTTTTCTATTGGGCTTGACCCCTATCGTAATAGCCTTACTCTGGAGGAATATTAGTCTATTTGGCGAAGCACTACCCTACAAAGTCAATCAAGGTTACTTTTCAACGCCACTGATTTCGTTACGCGTTTTAATTGAAGCCATCCTACTTGACCTGAGTGGCTCGCGGGACATATCGATGTTGTCGTGGGATTTTTTGCGCTTAATTTCAATCGGGCTTCCGCTGGCAACTCTATTCGCTTACTTTTGCTGGAAACACCGGCATAGCTATAATTTAACCGAAAAGTTCTTTATTTTATTCGCGCTGCTATTGCTCACATCTTCGAGCGGAATGCTAGTCATTGCCCATACTTACCACGGCCTGGATCCGGGAGATCTGATCCGCCACGTATATCCTTTTAGCTGGATATTTTTCCCCCTGTTTTTAGTTGCTTTTCGCATCAAAAATCAAGGCCCATATTACAAAGCCGTCGGTGTCGCTATTGGCACCATCATTATTGCCGGCCACTTGTATTTTATTAAATCCGACATCGAAAAAACCGAAGACATTCTGAGCAGCCTCAACCAGTCTACAGACATTATTGCCGCGGCGCAGCCAGTTACCGGAAAATATAAAATACTATCGAACGAAATTATCTTTAAAATTAGCCGCGATCCAATTATCCAGAACACCGTATCCGCTCTTCCGGGAGATGCCTTATTAATATCGAATGTCGGCGGTGCTTTACGTCGAGTGACCGGCCGCCCGGTCAGAACCCTGGACTTTAACGCCAGAAATTTGGATAAGAGCTTAATGGATGTAATAGAAATGTCTAACTCGGTTACAACGGTTAGACCATTTTATTTTATAGCGCTACCTAGCAACGATATCGCCAGAGCGCCTGTTAGTATCGATTGGCAGCAGAAAATGGCGGAAATACTTGTTCCGCACGGTTTTTCAATTGCGGAGCAGCACGCCAATATCATCGTATTTTCCAAACCCAAGCAGCCTAACTCCCTTGCAAATGGCCAGGAGACTTTATGAACTTCCCAATCAAAGCGGTGCTTTTTGCAATCCCAATTGCAATGGGCCCGATACCAACCCTAGCCGCCGAACTTAATCGAGCCCAAGTCGAGCAACTGCTCGCAAAGGCCGACAAGCAGCACCCAGCCGACCTGCGACGAAAGGATCTGACCGATCTGGACTTATCCAACCTGGATTTTCGCAACGCTGACTTGTGGGGAGCGGATCTTAGGCGCTCGAATTTGAACAAATGTAATCTGCAAGGCCTGACGCTGGACCTGACGGTGATGACCCGCATCCAGCTAAGCGGCGCCAATCTGGCCAATACCAGCATTTTCGGGGTCAGTCTGATGCACGCCGACCTCAGCAAGGCCGACATGAGCGGCAGCCGGGTGGTGGCGATCATGGACGGCGCCAACCTGAGCAATGCCAATCTCAGCAACGTGCAGTGGGCTGCCGACATGAAAAACCAATCGATGGGTCTGATGCGCGCCAGCTTGAAGAGTGCCAACCTAAGCGGAGCCAATTTACGCAACGCTCAACTCGGCCGAGCCATGCTGAAACACGCCAAATTGGTGAAAGCCAATTTGCAGAACGCCGACCTGTATTCCGCCGAAATGGACGGTGCCGATATGAGCGGAGCCGACCTCAGCAACGCTAACTTCTCGGAAGCGAAATTGCACGATGCAATTTTTACCGGCGCGAATTTGCAAGGCACCCGCTTCGACGGCGCCAAAAATCTGCCCGACTCCGTCACATCCGCCCAAACTAAATAACCGAGACCGCTCATGCAAATTCCCAAGCAACTGCTGCAACGCAAATCGGTCGACGCATTGAGCGATGTCGAGCACGGCCTGAAACAAACCCTGACCGCCAAAGACTTGACCGTTCTCGGCATCGGCGCCGTCATCGGAGCCGGCATCTTCGTGCTGACCGGCATCGCCGCCGCCAAATATGCCGGCCCGGCCATCGTCGTCTCCTTTATTTTGGCCGGTATCGCCTGCGGTCTGGCAGCGATGTGTTACAGCGAATTGGCGGCGATGATCCCGGTGTCCGGCAGCGCGTACAGCTACGCCTACGCCACGATGGGCGAACTGATGGCCTGGATTATCGGCTGGGACTTGATCCTGGAATACGCGCTGGCCAGCAGCACCGTAGCGATCGGCTGGGCCGGCTACTTGACCAGCTTCTTCGACGCGTTAGGCGTGCATCTACCCACCTATCTCACCACGGCTTATCTGGCCAATCCCGAAGCCGGCTTCGTTAACCTGCCCGCCGCCGCAATCATCCTGCTGCTGACCGGGTTATTGGTGCTCGGCATCCGCCAATCCGCAATCTTCAATTTCGTCATGGTATTGATCAAATCGGCGGTGATCGTGATCTTCATCGTCGCCGGCGCCGGCCACGTCGATACCGCGAATTGGTCGAATTTCACACCGTTCGGCTTCGGCGGCGTGTTGACCGGAGCCGGCGTGATTTTTTTCGCTTACATTGGTTTCGATGCGGTATCCACCGCCGCCCAGGAAGCCATCAACCCGCAACGCGACGTACCGATCGGCATCATCGGCTCGCTGGCGGTCTGCACCTTGTTGTACATTCTGGTCGCCGGCGTATTGACCGGCATCATTTCCTATACCGAATTGAATGTCCCGGCACCGATCGCACTGGCGGTCGACCACGTCGGCATGGGCTGGCTGTCGCCGATCATCAAAATCGCCGCGATCGCCGGCCTGACCTCGGTGATGCTGGTATTGCTGATGGGCCAAAGCCGGATTTTCTTTTCGATGGCCAAAGACCAACTGCTGCCGCCGTTGTTCGCCCAAGTCCACCCGAAGTTTCAAACCCCGCATTTATCAACCATCCTGGTCGGCGTCGCCGTATCCTTGCTGGCCGGCTTCATGCCGATCGAGAAACTTGGCGAACTCGTCAGCATCGGCACCTTGTTCGCCTTCGTCCTGGTCTGCGGCGGCGTCTGGATCTTGCGTAACAGCCACCCGGAAATGGAACGCCATTTCAAATGCCCGGCCGTGCCTTACGTACCGATTGGCGGGATTTTAGTGTGCTTGAGCTTGATGGCGGGCTTGCCGATGGATACCTGGATCAGGTTATTGATTTGGCTGCTGCTAGGGTTTTTGATTTATTTTGGGTATGGGGTGAAGCATAGTCAGCTGCGGTCTTCTTAGCTTTGGATGGTGTCATGCCCGCCGGGAGAAGGGCATTGAGAGCCATGGATGGCAGACTTGAATCTCCAAATTAATGTGTCGCTAGCGCGACGGCTTGATTTAATGTCGGTTCGCGGACCGACAACCGCGATACTTTCGCTACGAAAACCATCCTTGGTTTTCGCCCTTCGGGCCAGCCTATCGGCTGTTCAAATTCGCTCCGGGCGAATTTGTGCTTGTCCAAAGAAAAGTATCCAAAAGAAAGGACACCCGAATGCCGCTTCTCCCCTGCGCTCCTCTCTTTTGAACGGGGTTGCCGAAAGGGGCTTCCTGCCCCTTCGGCAACGCGATGCATCCCTGCATCGCCCCTAACGGGCTTACCCGTTCAAAAGCTCCGGTGCTCGGCGCGGCATACGGGAGAAAAGCCATCCCATAATTTGAAAGTTATTTAGTATTTTCAAATCATAGGTTGCAATAGCGCCAGCATATTGCATCAATTCGAACATTTGGATCCAGCGTATACTTCTAACGCCTATTACGCCTACAATCGCGCCCCATAATATTTAAGGAAAATCAGGAAATTATATGGCTATCGCAACCATAACTATTCGACAGTTACTTCAGAGAATTACAGACGGCGAAATACGTATTCCCGCATTCCAAAGAGATTTTGTGTGGGAGCCAGATCGCGTACAATTTCTCATGGATAGTATTTTCAAAGGCTATCCAATAGGTACCGTTCTGTTCTGGAGAACAAAAGAAAAACTTTCCTATGACCGTGACCTTGGTCCGTTCACTCTTCCTGAACCCAAAAAAGAATATCCCATCGACTATGTCTTGGACGGTCAGCAACGACTGACCTCAATCTACTCGACATTTCAAACTGAACTTAAACAAAATTCGGAAACGCAGGTGAAATGGGTCGATATATATTTTGATCTCACCGCCTCCGCAAGCGCCCAGGATTCTCAGTTTGTAGCCTTGGAACCGAGTGAAGTAACTCGGAACCATGTTCCACTGAGGATTCTTTTCGATGTAACAGAGTTTGGTAAATTCACAAGATCAATCAAAGATGACGATCAGCTCAAAGTAATCGACCAACTGCAGGCGCTATTCAAGGAAGCAGTAATTCCGGTTGAAACTGTGGAAACTGAAGATCACTCCAAGATCGCTATTATTTTTGAGAGGATAAACCGTGGGGGCGTACCTTTAGATACGTATCAGCTTCTTTCTGCTTGGACATGGAGTGGAGACTTTGATCTTCGAACAAAGTTTGATGAGCTAGCAAATGATCTCGACGAAGTGGGTTTCAGCGAGCTCCGAGATACTCCAGATTTGCTTCTAAAATGTTGTGCAGGTGTTGTCAGAAACGATGCATCTGCTCATGCGATTGTTGATCTAAAAGGTTCAGAAGTACGAGACTCGTTTGATATTCTTAGAAATGGGATTCTCGGTGCCATTGAGTTCCTACGTCGAGATTGCGGAGTGGCTTCATTGAAGATTCTTCCCTATAAATCTATGATTATTCCGTTAGTTAGATGTTTTGCTACAGATAAGGCAGCTGGTTTTCACCCAGACGCCAAACAACGGTCAGCGCTCAAACGTTGGTTTTGGCACAGTTGCTTCTCAAGGCGCTATTCAAACAGCGTAGATAACGCTATTGCACAAGATATTGCTGCAATACAGCAACTTCTTACAGGCAACACATCAGAATTTGAAAGACGCAGCGTTACTGTCACTCCAGAATATTTCACCGAAAACGTTTTTGCATTGACATCTGTCAACACAAAAGTATTTGTTTTGCTACTTGCACATGCTCAACCAAAGTCTTTTTTATCCGCAGCAGATGTTGATTTGAATGAAGTCTTGGTTTCGTGCAATCGAACCGAGTTTCATCACATCTTCCCAAAGAACTACCTTTCTACTAAAGAAGGAATTAAAGAAAAGTCTCAACAGTTTATGCTGGCTAATTTTGCGTTTTTGTCGCAGAAGGATAATCGGAGCATTCAAGACAAAGCGCCATCAGAGTACGTCAAAATGATTCCTCCTGCGAGTCTAGATTCTATTATGGCCGCATCACTCATACCAAAAGATGGTCTGGAAATGTCATACAACGAGTTTGTAAAAAGGCGTTCAATTATGCTTTCCGATGCAGCGAATGCTTTAATCGCTTGATACTATTACTCTCGGAGCTTGTATCCTTAGAATCAGAGTTATTCAAATAAATGATGGGAAAGAGTTGCCAAAATTTGAATTTAACTAGTAGCCAGCATGTAGCGGAATCCAGGTAATTAACGCGATCAATTCCTCTATTTCATTTCACTCCATCGAAACTATATTATTTGCATACCAACTGACTTTCAATTTCGGGATGGTTTTTCTCCCGTATGCCGCGCCGAGCACCGGAGCTTTCGGCGGGAATAGCCCAAAGGGGGGAGGCAGGGATGCCGCACGTTGACGAAGGGGCAGGGAGCCCCTTTCGTCAACCCCCGGCGAAAGCTTCGGAGCGCAGGATCAAAGCGGCATCCGGGCCGCCTTTCTTTTGGGTACTTTTCTTTGGCGGAGCAAAGAAAAGTACCTCGGCTGTCGGGCCGAGACCCGACATTAAAACCAGCCGTCGCGCTAGCAACACCTTCCAAGAAAGAAAATGAGGCAAGGTTTTGATTCTCCTCACCCCAACCTTCTCCAGCAAGAGAGGGAGAGTATTACCTTCCGATCGCGTAATACTGCAACCCAAACTGCTTAACCAACCTCGGCTCATACATATTCCGCCCGTCGAATATCACCTTGTCCTTTAACAAATGCCCCAAGTCATCAAAATCCGGGCTGCGGAATTGTTTCCATTCGGTAACGATGACCAGCGCGTCGGCATCGCTTAAGGTTTCATTCTGTTTCGCGCAATAAACCAAACCGGCCTTGTCGCCATAGATCCGCTGCGCTTCTTGCAGCGCTTCCGGATCGTAGGCCCGGACCACGGCGCCCGCCTCGATCAATGCCTCCAGCAATACCCGGCTAGGTGCTTCGCGCATGTCGTCGGTATTGGGTTTGAAGGCCAGGCCCCACAAGGCAAAGGTTTTGCCTTTGACGCCATCCGGGTAATGCGCGCTGATTTTTTCAAACAAGCGGTGTTTCTGCCGGTCGTTGACGTTTTCGACCGCACTCAGTAACTCGGCGTGATAGCCGTTGTCGCGGGCGGTGCGCTCCAGGGCTTTGACGTCTTTCGGAAAGCAGGAACCGCCGTAGCCGCAACCCGGATAGATAAAGCTATAACCGATCCGGCTGTCGGAACCGATGCCGTGGCGCACCTGTTCGATGTCGGCACCCAGCCGCTCGGCTAGATTGGCCAGTTCGTTCATGAAGCTGATCTTGGTCGCCAGCATCGCGTTGGCGGCGTACTTGGTCAGTTCCGCAGAGCGGATGTCCATGGTAATGACCCGCTCGCGGCTGCGGTTGAACGGCGCGTATAGCGCTTTTAGCAGCTCTGCGGTCCGCGGGTTGTCGGTGCCGATGATGATGCGGTCGGGCTTCATGAAGTCGTCCAGCGCCGAGCCTTCCTTCAAAAACTCCGGATTGGACACGACATCGAATTCCAAGCTCTGGCCGCGCTGGGCCAGCGCGTCGGCAACGGTCTGCTTCACTTTATCGGCAGTACCGACCGGCACAGTGGATTTGTCGACGACGATTTTGTAATCGTTCATGTGTTCAGCAATGCTTTTCGCCACCGCCAACACGTATTTCAAATCGGCCGACCCATCCTCGTCCGGCGGAGTACCGACGGCGATGAATTGGAACAAGCCGAAATCAACGGCCTGCTTGACGTCGGTCGTAAAACCTAGCCGGCCGGCGGCAACATTATCCTTGACCATTTCGTCCAAACCGGGCTCGTAGATTGGGATAACACCCTGTTTCAGCTGGTCGATTTTCCGCTGGTCGACGTCCATGCACAGCACTTGATTTCCCACTTCTGCCAAGCAGGCCCCCGTGACCAAACCGACGTATCCACTGCCAAATACCGTAATTTTCATTGTTACATCTTGTAAGCTAATTGAAAGATCATTGCTGTCTTAAGCGATACAGCGCCGAGATATCCTCGTCGCCGTAACCCTCTGCCATTAGTTTGGCATAATCCGCCAGCGTTGCTGCCGTTAACGGACATGTCAGTCCAACCTGCGCCGCCATCCGTTCGGCGATGAGCAAATCCTTGTGATGCAGCGCCAACTTGAAACCCGGCGCGTACTGGTTGTTGGTCATGGTCTTGCCGCGATGTTGCAAAAACCAATTGCCGGCGGCCCCGCCCGCGATCACGTCCACAACCTTGTCTAGCGGCAATTGCTGCGCGGCGGCGAACGCCAAGGCTTCGGTCACGGCCTGATTGATGCCGGCGCACATGATTTGGTTAACCGCCTTGCAAGCCTGGCCGGCACCAACGCCGCCCATGTGTTCGATCCGCGCGGTCATCGCGGTCAATACCGGCCGCACCCGCTCCAGTACTCCCGCGTCGCCGCCGACCATCATTGCCAAAGAGCCGTTTCTGGCGCCTTCTACGCCGCCGGATACCGGCGCGTCCAGAAATTCCGCTTGTTTTTCGGCAAGCTTTGCCGCCGCTATTCTCGCGGTCTCGCCACTGACCGTAGACATATCGACGACCACAGTCCCCGGCTTGACGCCGATGCAAACGGCATCCACCACATCGAGTACGTCTTGGTCGGCCGACACGCAAATCATTATGACCTCGGCATTGCCAGCGAGCTGTTCTATGCTACCGCAAGCCTCCGCACCCGTTTCCGCCGCCAAGGCCGCAGCTTTCTCCACAGTTCGGTTATACACCGCAGCCAAATGACCGGCCTTGGCCAGATTGCGAGCCATGCCCAGCCCCATTGCCCCCAAACCGATAAATCCCGTTTTCATCGTCTGCGCCCGTCCTGTGTCACTCTAAGGAAGCTATTTTTCCAAGTAGGTATAAGCGTTCAATCCGGCCGACAACTCCTGTTCGAAGCCGGCTTTCTGTTCTGCCGTCAACGCTGCGCCGTCCAGTTTACGCCGATAAGCCGCTTTCAGCGCCTCGGCATCGATGTGCACGTAATCCAGCAACTCGCTGACATCTTCACCTTCCATGAAATCGCTGAAGCGGTAACCGCCGGCTGCCAGTTCGACGTTGACCGAGTGGGTATCGCCGAACAAATTGTGCATGTCGCCCAGGATTTCCTGATAGGCGCCGACCATGAAAAAACCGATCAAGTAATCTTCGTCATCGCCGATTGCGTGCAGCGCCAAGGTGTTGCTGATATTTTGCCGATCGACATACTGGTCGATCCTGCCGTCGGAATCGCAGGTCAAATCCTGCAATACCGCACGCCGGCTTGGTTGCTCGTGCAACCGATGGATCGGCATGATCGGGAAGATCTGATCGATGCCCCAGATATCCGGCATCGATTGAAACAACGAGAAATTGCAAAACACCTTATCCGCCAGTTTTTCGTCGAGCTCCTGCAAAATTTCCCGATGATGATGGTTATCCAGGTTCAACTGTTCCTGAATCTGCTGGCATAAACCGACGTAGCGCCGCTCGGCCGCGGCCAAATCGGCTAAATCGATATCCCCTTGCACGAAACGGGCGCGGGCTTCGGCCATATCGAATTGAGCATTATGATAAGCCTCGCTGACGTTATCGAAATGCTTGGCAACCAAGCCGGCTCCCTGCAAACGCTCGACTTCGGTGACGTTGGTGATCAGTACTGCATGGTGGGCGGTAATGGCCCGGCCCGACTCGGTGATGATGTTGGGTTGCGGCAAATTGTGCTGTCGGCTGACCTCGGCGAAGGCGCGGACGATGTTATCGGCGTACTCGGACATGCTGTAGTTGATCGAACATTCCCGCCGCGAGCCGCTGCCGTCGTAATCCACGCCTAAGCCGCCCCCGGCGTCCACTGTGCTGATTTCGGCACCGAGCCGACGCAATTGCAGATAAAACTGGCCGGCTTCCTTCAAGGCCAATTTAATGTCGTGAATGTTGGCGATCTGCGAGCCCATATGAAAATGCATCAGTTGCAGGCAATCCAGCATCTGCGCCTGGCGCAAGTACTCGACCAACTGCAGCACTTCACTGGCATGCAAACCGAATTTGGACTTTTCGCCGCCGCTGTTTTGCCATTTGCCGGCGCTGATGGTCGACAGCCGCACCCGCAGACCTATCAACGGTTTGACCTGCAGTTTGGCCGCTTCTTCCAGGATCAATTCCAGCTCGGACGGCTTTTCGATGACGATGAACACCGACAAACCCATCAGCTGGCCCATTAGCGCCATCCGGATGTAAAGCCTGTCCTTGTAACCGTTGCAGACGATGGTGCCGTTGGTTTTGGCCAAACCCAGAATCGCCAGCAACTCCGGCTTACTACCGGCTTCCAGACCGATATTGTCGGCAGACAGGATGGCCTCCACCACGTTGCCCTGTTGGTTGACCTTGATCGGATATACCGGCGTGTAATGTCCAGCGTAGCCATGAGCAGTTCTGGCCTGATCGAAAGCCTGCTGCAGCCGGCGAATGCGGTCGGGCAGAATATCGGTGAAGCGTACCAGCACCGGCAGATTCAAACCTTTACCGCGCAAGGCCTCGGCCACTTCGAACAAATCGATTGCCAACGGATTGTCGCTGCTCGGTTTGACGCAGACATGGCCGTGTTGGTTAATCGAAAAATAACCGTCGCCCCATTGTTGAATCGCGTAAAGCTGTTTTGCCTGTTCAATCGACCATGCTTGTGCCGGCACTCAGGTTCCCCGTACTGTCATATAGATGCAGGGATTCTAAAGTATAATGCCGCGACTTTTATGACTTTTTGAGGACAACTCATGCTCGACGCCACCTGGTTCAGCGAAGCGCAAGAGCCGTCAGGCTCCGCCTTTTCATTAAAAATCAAACGCAAATTGCACGAAGAGCAGTCGGAGTTTCAGTTTCTGGAAATCTACGAGACCGAACAATTCGGCAATTTGATGGTGATTGACGGTTGCACCATGGTTTCGACCCGGGACAATTTCTTCTACCACGAGATGATGAGTCACCCGGTATTGTTTACCCACCCTGCCCCCAAAAACGTACTGATCATCGGCGGCGGCGACTGCGGTACGCTCCGCGAGGTGCTGAAACATCCAGGCGTCGAAAAAGCCGTGCAGATCGACATCGACGAACGCGTCACCCGCTTGTCCGAAATTTATTTCCCGGAATTGTGCGAGTCCAACCACGATCCACGGGCCGAGCTGAAATTCATCGATGGCATCAAATGGGTGAAGGATGCAGCGCCTAACAGCGTGGACATCATCATCGTCGACAGTACCGATCCGGTAGGCCCGGCGGCGGGCTTGTTCTGCGCCGACTTTTACAAGGACTGCTTCAGAGCCTTGACCGAAAACGGCATCGTCGTCCAACAAAGTGAATCGGCTTTGCTGCACATGCACATCCTGCGGGAAATGCGCGACGAGATGCGGGCCGGCGGTTTTAACCATTACCAGACCGTGTTCTTCCCGCAATGCATCTATCCATCCGGCTGGTGGAGCGCAACCATGGCCGGCAAGAACGCCTTCGCCGCGTTCCGCGAACAGGATGCAATCAACAAAGGTTTCGACACTGTGTACTACAACAGTGATATCCACAAAGCCAGCCTGGCGATGCCGGAGTTTTTCAAAAAGGCTTTTGCATAAGGCCTTGCCTTGTTGCCGCGGAACAGCCCTGCGGCAACAGCCGATTTAAAAGCTCGCGGCTTGCGAGCAATCGGCCTATCTGCGACACTGGGCGCCGTATCAGCAGATCACGAATATTGACCATGCAAAACCGTTTTTGGCCGGCCTCCGCTACCCGCTGCAACCGATTGGGCCAAGCATGGAATTTTCGCCAATCAACGTTACCGGCCGCGGCGCCACCCCGCCGAATCAGGCAATGACCGCCCCTCCCGATCCCACACTAAACGCATTTTCGAATACGCTGACCGGCAACCCCACCCAAACCGGCCGCGACGGCGCCGATTTGCAGCCTTACTTGGTGGTGCTGTCCGGCAGAGACCAAGGCAAACAATTCCCGCTGATGGCTACCCGGCAAGTTCTGGGCCGCGAGCTTAGCGCAGATATCGCGATCGCCGACCCGAAAATATCGCGCCGCCATTGCCTGCTTTCGCTAGACGGCAGACAGGTGCATCTGGAAGACCTTAACTCCACCAACGGCACCTTCGTCAACAACCGACGCATTACCCGCCATCTCGTGCAACTACTGGATCGAATCCGCATCGGCGACACTTACCTGAAAATCGATTACAAGCTACCGAACGAAGCGCTGTCGGAACAGGCGCTTTACGAAGCGGCCAACATCGATTCGATGACCCAGGTCTTGAACCGAAACGCTTTTATTTCCCGGGCCCAGCAGGAGTTTTCGTACTGCAAACGCAACCGGAGCCGGTTGACGGTGATGATGTGCGACGCCGACCACTTCAAACTGACCAACGACAACTACGGCCATCTGGCCGGGGATCAGGTTCTACGCGATCTGGCGAAGATCCTGCAAGCGGAAATGCGCCGCGAAGACCTATTGGCGCGTTACGGCGGCGAGGAGTTCATTATGCTGCTGCGGGAAATTTCCGCAGAAGCCGCGGTTGCGTTGGCGGAACGCATTCGAGTAACCGTGCTGCAACACTGCTTCCGCTACCAGAATTTCACGATCCCATCGACGCTGTCTATTGGCCTGTGTACCCGCCGGATCGATGGCACTATGGCGCTGGACGACATCATCCGCACCGCCGACGACGCCCTATATCTCGCCAAAAAAAACGGCCGTAACCGGGTGGAAATCGGCCCGTGACCGGCAACCAGTCCGCCCCTGCCCGAGCCGGCACCGCTCACTCCTTCAAAAAACGGCTTCGATCAGCCGCCGCAACCCGGCCAAACCGCCGCTCTTGAGGTTTGCAATTGTGCCCGGCATGGGTTAGTGTCTGAACGCCAATGTGTTCGGCATTCTACTGCTATGCTTATAGATGCTAACCGGAATCATCATTGCAACACCATGGGAGATACTACAATGAAAAAAAACAAATTTGTCATCACCTGCCTCCTGACCGGCATGTTGCTGGCGCCGGCGGTCAATGCCGACGGCCATCAAAGCTACTTGTCCGGTTTCACCAGCAAAGTCAGCCAAGGCTTTTTTAATATGGCCGGCGGTATCCTCGAATTACCCAAAAATATCGTCAACATCAGCAGCGAACAAAACATCCTGCTGGGAATGAGTTGGGGTTTACTGCGCGGCGTAGCCCATACGGTTGACCGTACCTTGATCGGTGCGGTGGAATTTATCAGCGCCCCTATCCCTAGCGACGAGTTTATTTCCCCGGCTTACCCTTGGGAGCGGTTTAGCGAGGATACCCGCTACTTCGGTCTGCATTTGCCCGGCTACTGGACCCATTACGGTCCTCTGGACGACGGCGAATAAGCTAAGCGCTAAGAGTTTAAGGAGAATACAACCATGAAAAAACAATACATATATCTGCCTGCCGCGGCCATCGCCTTAACGCTGAGCGCTTGCAGCACGCCCAAGCAAGACACTTCCGCCCTGAAAGCTGAAATCGATGCGGCCATGGCCGGTCACTACGGCCAATCCATATTGCACGAGGAATTGGCGGAAGAAAACCTGGAAACCGCCAACGAGATTCTGGAGCACTGGGAAAAGGGCTACTACTGGAATATCGACGAGAAACAAGCCGCGCTGGAAGCCGCTCATGCCGCAGCCCAGCATCGGTTGGAGTCCGAAAAAGAAATGTGTGCGTGGCTGACAGAGGTGCATTCACATAACCACCATCACGTGGAAACCATTCATGAAACCGTGGCCTATTTCAAAACCGGTAGCCACGTGCCGTTCAAAACCAAGGAAGACACCATCAGCCATATCGGCCACTTTTTACACGACCACCCCGATGCCACAGCGACTGTCACCGCATCTACCGACACCGTCGGTAAACCGGCCGCTAACCAAGCGTTATCGGAAAGAAGGGCCAAAACCGTTAGCGAAATGTTGATTAGCAATGGCGCCAGAGCCACGCAATTGATCGTCAAAGCGATCGGCGAAGCGGGCGGCCCCGATAACACGGCGGACCAAAAGCACCGTGTCGCCGTGGTTATTTCCGCGCATCCTGATTATATCGACTGCCCTAAACTGAAATAACCCGCCAACCCGGCCCCGCCGTGTGGCACGGCGGGGCTGAACTCGTCAAAACTCATCAGCCTGTTTTTTCTGTCGCTCGGCACTGTCAAACACCTGCCTTTCCGCCTGTTTGGCCTGCTGCAAAGCTTCGGCGGCGTTTTGTTGCGACCTGCCATTGGCCGATATGGTGTCCGAGGTCGATTCCGACTGCGGACCACTGCAGGCCGCCAGACAAGCGCCCAAATACAACACCGACAACCTGGACTTCATTCGGCCGATTCCCGATCGAGGCGCGGCCGGCTCAACACCTGTTGCATCGCTTGCTCGACCGCGGTTTCCACTGCGGCGACCATCTGCAAATAGTGCTCTTCGCTGACATTAATGCCTTTATCGATGGTATTGCGCACATAACACGGTGGCAGTTTATTCAGCGCCAGACAAGCGACATCCTCTTGAAACGCCTGCCGGAAAGGCTCGTCAGATTGCTCGGCGAGTTTCCACAAGCGGTCGATGACCAACCGCTCATAGTAATTATTGATGTTCAACATAATGGCCTCGTGGTCGGATGATCGGTAGCGGGATAAGCATAGCCGAGAATCCGCCGCCACGAAGCCGGCCGGGCCGCAACCGTCGACGCGACTGGGCCGGCGCCGCCAGGTTACGCTAGCAAGGCCTGCCGTTTCCGGCCAAGTCCCAGCAGCCCGGCCAGAGCGGTTCCCATCAACCAGACGCTAGCCGGCAAAGGTACCGCAGTCAAATGAAAATTCACGGGGAACGTGACCAAAGTAGTTGTTACCGAGCCGGAACCACTGTTCAATAACACACTACCAGCCCCCGGCAATTCGGTCTGCCCGCTGATGGTATCCGAAGCCGAGGCGGCAACCGCGGCGGAGAAATTCAATACATCGCCGTTATTGACGATCACTCCGACCGATAACACACCCTGTTTGCTGTCGGAAGTCAAACCCGGTTGCCAAGAATTGCCCAAGTTTAGCGACTGCGCGGCGCGGGACTGGTGGTTTTGCGAGCCGGACACGTTGGTCAGATCGAAACTGACGCTGGCACTGGCCGCGTTCGTACCGTAACAGTAGTAATCGTAGCAATTGTTGCCGTTGATCTGGGCGCTGAGCGAATAATTCGCCGACAGCATCAGAAAACCGCTGCCGGATATCGTGAAATTGGCGCTGCGTTGCGCCGAAGCCGAGCCGCTACCTTGGCTACTGCCGCCTACACCGGCACCGAACACATTCCCCGAAGTGGAGGTATCGCTGCTCCAACGCAGCCAATCGCTGGTGCTGGAATTGGAATTACCCCCCAGTCCGCTCAGCGTGTAAGTCGGCGCGACGTCGCCCAAACCCACGGCCTTGATCGTAAGCGAACTCCAGTCGATCAATGCGGTAGCGTGGGTCGGCGAACTCCAGGCCGCACCGGCATTCATCGCCATTGCCAAACCGCCGAAAATTGCCAAAGAAGTTTTTGTTATGGTTCTCATAAATGACTAATCCTGTTCCATGTAAGTATTTTGAAAGCAAGCGAGCCACGATTTTCTCGTAGACTCAGTTGCCATAACGGCGATCCAAGCTTGAAAAGACCTTAAAAACCGGAGCACTTAGACCGCGCGCAATTGTCATGGCGCCAATGGAGAAATTCTAGCCTGCGTGCTAAGCCGCCATAATTCGATGGCAGAGTGCGGGAATTTCGGGGTCAACTGTAACAACAGAATTCAGCGGCCTTGGCCTCATTCGGCGCGCAAGGCATCCAACGGATTCAATCGCGCCGCTTTTATCGCCGGCGCCACTCCGGCTGCGGCGCCGATCGCCAACGATACTGCAAACGCCAGCGCGATGTAGTTCCAGGCCAGTTGCACCGGCAACGCCGGCACCAGTAAGGCCACGAGTTTGACGGCACCTATGCCCAAGGCCACGCCGCCCGCACCGCCGGCCAGACTCAGCAGCACCGCTTCCGAAAGGAACAAGCGGAACACTGCAGCGCGTTCGGCACCTATCGCCCGCAACAAGCCGATCTCCGATACTCGCTCCGAAACGGCAATGGTCATGATCGTCAAGATCCCGACCGAGCCGACCAACAACGAGATTCCGCCCAAGGCCGCCACCGCCAGAGTCAGCACGCTCAACACCGAATCCATTTTTTCCAGCATCTGGTTCTGGGTCACGATCGTAAAATCCTCCGCACCGTGCCGAGCCAACATCCGTTGCCTGACAGCCTGCTCGACTCGCTCGACGCTGGCGTCCGCGCGATACAGCACGTCGATTTCCATCAGCCCCTGGCGATCGAACATCTCCATCGCTCTGGCGCTCGGAATGAACACCGTATCGTCCAGATCGAAGCCGAGCATCTGGCCCTTGCTGCGCATCACGCCAATCACCCGAAACCGATCGCTGCCGATACGAATGCGCTGCCCCAACGGGCTGGCGCCGCCGAACAACTCCTGCCGCACCTTACTGCCGAGAACGGCGAACGGTCTGGCGTTGTCGGCACCTTCATCGGGTAAAAAACGGCCGATATCGACGCCAATTCGCCACACCTGCGGCAATGCCGCACCGACGCCGAACACATTGCTGCGCCGTTGTTTATCGCCGGCCTCGACCCTGGCATTACCCTGTACCAGCGGCATCGCCGCCAACACGGATTCGACCGCGCCCAAACTTTCGGCATCGGCCGCCGTCAGGGGTCTCACCGTACTGATGGTGGCGCCGGATAAACCGAAGGTGGTGGTCTTGCCGGGATAAACCGCCAATAAATGGGTGCCGAACTGGGTGAACTCGCCTAAGACGAAGCCGTGGACGCCGCGGCCGATCGAGGTCAAGATCACCACCGCGGCAATACCGATGATCAGCCCCAACGCCGTCAGCAACGAGCGCTGCCTGTGGCTGCTGATGCTGCCGAGCGCGAGTTTGAACAAATCCTGCCAGGCCATCGCTCAGCGCCTACTCAATGCCGCAACCGGTTCGAGGGCCGCCGCCTTGCGGGCCGGCATCACGCCGAACACCAGCCCCGTTAACAGCGCTACCGCCAGTGCCGCCAACATGGCCCACGCCGGCAAGGCCACCGGAAAGTTCGGAAACCACCATTGCAGTGCCGCGAGGCCGACCCTTCCCAGCAAAACGCCGCACAACGCCCCAGCCAACGACAGTAATGCGGCCTCGCACAGGAACCAGCGCAACAATTGGCCGCGGGTCGCACCCAAGGCCTTCAGCAAGCCGATTTCGGCGGTGCGCTGACTGACGCTGACCAGCATCACGTTCATGACCAACACCCCGGCCACCGCCAAGCTGACTGCGGCAATCCCGGCCACGGTCAAGGTCAATGCCGTCAGGATTTTGTCGAAGGTATTGACCACGCTGTCCTGGGTGATGATGGTCACGTCATCTTCTCCTTCGTGGCGTAATCTGATGATCGCCCGCACCTCGTCGACCGCTTTATGCATTGCCGCTTCGGTGTGCGCTTCGATCAATATCCGAAACAGCGAATGACTATCGAATAAGGCCTGCGCCGATGCCACCGGCACAATCACCAATTCGTCGAATCCGGTACCGATCGACTGGCCTTCCTTAGCCAACACGCCGACGACCCGGAAGCGACGGTCGTTGATGCGCAGCCATTCCCCCACGGCTTTACGCCGGGCAAATAACTCGTCGGCGATTTTTTTGCCGATCACGCAAACCGGCATTTCCTTATCCGCTTCGGCCTCAGGCAAAAATACGCCTTGGGCCATCGTCAAGTGCCTTACCCGCAACAAAGAATGGGTCGAACCCATGATATTGGTTTCCCGTTCCAATCCCGCCACCGACACCGGCGCCGCACCGATGCTGACCGGCGCGATCGCGGCAACTTGCCGGCTGCGGAACAAGGCCGCGGCGTCGTCCAGCGTCAAATCGCGCGGCGTTTCGCCGAACAGCGGCGGGTGGCCGCCGGTGGTCTCGTTGCGTCCGGGCAATACGATGACCAGATGCGTACCCAACGATTCGAACTCATGCACCACATAACGCCGGGCGCTGTCGCCCAACGCGGTCAGTACGTTGACCGACGCTACGCCGATACTCATCGCCAGAATAATCAGTACGGCGCGCATCGGTTGGGTGCGGATGGCTTTGACAGCCTGAATCAGTAAATCTCGCTGCAGCATGACTTTTGCCGATACGGTGTTGGCGACAGTGTACCTCAAGCCGGATTTGCCGCATGTCGCAAAACGCCGGCAGATTGCCGCGGAGAACGGCTGACGACTTGGCCTGGCAAAGACGCCCGCTGGAGCCGGAATGGCAGACTGGTCTGATCCGCAATCGCCGCCAACCTTTGGTTGCAACCTTCAACATCTTTTCGAAAAAACCCTGCTGGAGATTATTAAATCTCCCTGCAAAAATAATTTGATCGGCGGCAGATAAACCGGCAAGCCGAGTAATTTTTTATGGTATAAAAATTTGCTGTCACAATTCGCAATAAAATTACCGAAAACCACGCCAAATAACACAGTTTAATAAGGACCGATATTATGCTGGAAGCTGCCATAAAAACTACCGGACAATATAAAATCGATCAACACGATTTACCGGCGCAACAGTTGTCGGACCAATTACGGCAATCTTTACCTGACGCACTCGGTAGTGGCCATTCGGCAGTGTTCCCACTCGACACGGATTTGAGCTTTATCGAAACCCGCTACCGGCCAAACCGGGACTTGGCCGTCTCGACCCGGATCGAGCGGCAGGAGCCGCGTCTGGTAGTAACGCTAGGCATGCGGGGCTACTCGCGTTTCGTCGAGCGCGGCGGCACCGCAATCGTTTTCAACGAAGGCTATACCTCGATTACCGCTTTTAATGCCAGTGACGGGGAGCGCCAATACCAAGCCGAATGCGAAATGTGGCAATTGCGTTTTTCTCTGACCAAAACCTGGCTGGACCAATATCTCGGAGAAAACGCTTCAGCAGCTTTATTTAAAAACGGCAGCATTAATTTATTAAGCCAGAAACCTATTTCCAGCACGGCGCTAATCGCCGCCGAACAATTAGTTTCCTGCAACGTTTCGACCCCGTTAAAACGCATGTTCATGCACGGTCAAGCGATGTCGATATTAGCCTCTGAATTAAATCCTCTCTGGCAAAACAGCATTCATCACCGGTCGGGCTTTACCGAAAAAGACCGGGCCATGGCTTATGCGGCCCGCACAATTTTAATTCAGGAGTTTCGCTCGCCGCCTTCGGTCGCGCAATTAGCCAAACGCGTCGGCACCAATCCATTCAAATTAAAGAAACTATTCCACCATTATTTCGAGAACACACCTTACGGAATAGTTCTGAACACTAGGATGCATAGCGCCTACCGCATCTTGGAAGCCGGCACCTGCCAAATCGATGTGGCCGCGGAGTTGGTCGGATATAATCACGCCAGTAACTTCAGCGCCGCCTTCAGCAAATATTTTGGAATCTCGCCCCGCCATATTGCCAAACGCCGGACCGCCGCATCCGGTTGAGCCCGTCCCGTTTAAGCCGGACGCGACGGCGTGAAGAATCCATTACCGTCGCCGAACAGCAAGTCCGGAATTCGCCGGGGCTTGCTGGACATGGTATTGGCTTGCCTGTTGTTTTCTCTGATGAACGCCAGCGTTTATGCCATCCGCGTCTTCGATGCCACGCTGCCGGCCGGCGTGATCAGCTTTTTCCGGATTCTGGCCAATTTGCTGATCCTGCTGCTTCCGGCTTTGATCCGGGGTCGAACCAGGGCGCTGCTCGGCGACGGCCGGCCCTCGCTGTGGTTACGCGGCTTATTCGGCGCTGCGGCATTAATGTTGTCGTTCGCCGCAATCGTGCGCATCGGCCCCGGCGAAAGCGCATTTTTAACCGCCAGTAGCGGTGTGTTTGTCGCATTGCTCGGGCCGCTGGTGCTCGGCCAGCACAACTCCTTACGAGTCTGGCTGGCGATTATCGGTGCATTTACCGGAGTGTCTTTGCTGTTCGATATGCACGACAGCCACAATCTACTCGGCCAATCCATGGCCTTGTTATCCGGCCTCCTCTCTGCCCTGGCGTTTCTGATGGTGGCCAGGGCCGGTCGCAGCAACGCGCCGCAGACGGTGATTTTCTATTTTTGCCTGGTCGCACTGCCGCTGCACGCAGTCTATTTTGCGACGTTCGGCGCCGAGCTGCCGCGGGACTACCCGTCTTGGGGCTTACTGGGATTGGTCGGCGTATTCGGCAGCGGCGCCCAACATTTCATGACCCGCGCCTATCAGCGGGCGCCCGCCGCCCTGGTCAGTTCGGTCGGTTATTTGGCACCGGTTTTGAGTCTGGCCTGGGCCGTGACCCTGTTCGGCCAAATTCCGGCCCAAAGCGCTTTGCTCGGCGCAGCGCTAATCGCCGTATTCGGCGTCTTGCTGCCTTTTCTGCGTTGATTCCGGGCTAATCGGCCAAGTGGCCGTCGACAATTTTCAACCGGCGTCCGGCACGCCCGCCGATTTGCTGGTCGTGGGTAATCACCATCAGCGTCACTCCCTGCCGATTCAACTCTTCCAACAAATTGATGATGTCCTGGCCGGCCTTGCTATCCAGATTGCCGGTCGGCTCGTCCGCCAACAAAATCGGCGGCCGCATGATCATGGCCCGGGCGATCGCAATACGCTGCAATTGACCGCCGGACAACTGATTGGGACGATGCTCGGCTCGATCGCTCAGGTTAACCTCGGCGAGCGCCTGCTGCACCTGCTCGCGGCGGCGCTTGGGGTCTATTCCGGCCAGAATCAGCGGCATTTCGATGTTCTCGGCCGCAGTCAGGCGCGGAATCAAATGAAAGAACTGGAATACGAAACCGATATTATCCCGCCGAGTGTGAGCCAACTCGTTGTCGCTCTGGCAGGTGACGTCGCGGCCGTTCAGCCAATATCGGCCGGCAGAGGGTTGGTCCAGCAAGGCGATGATGTTCAGCAGCGTCGATTTACCGGAACCGGAGGGCCCCATCACCGAAATGTACTCGCCGGCCTTAACAGCCAGATCGATACCATTCAGCGCATGCACGGTCTGCTCGCCGACCTGGAACCGGCGTTCGATGCCGCTGAGCCGGATCATGGTTTGGCCCGCACCGTCACGCCTGCCGCTACGCCTTCCTTGCCCACCGACAATACCACCCGGTCGCCGGCCCGCAGTCCGCTCAGCACCTCAGTGTAGTTCCAATTGGTCAACCCTGGCTCGAAGCGCTGTTCGCGCAATACGTTGTCGGCACCGACCAGCAACACGCGATTGCCTTCCAGAATGGCTTCGGCCGGCAACCGGAGCGCCTTGTCCTTACCGGCCAGCAACACTTCGATATCGGCACTGTAGCCGGGCAACAATTCGGCCAAGTCTTTCGGGTCGCGCAAGGTCACTTCCACTTCCACGGTCCGCGCCTGCTTTTCTTTTTCCAACACGTACGGTGCAACTCGCGTGACGATGCCTGAGCAACGTTTATCCGGAAACGCATCGAGCGAAACGCAAGCCGGCATACCGGTTTTGATCCGGGCCACGTCGACTTCGTCGATCGGCGCCGATACGGTCAGGCAACTGACATCGAGCAAATCGATCGGCGGCAGCGTCGGAATGCCGGGCGGCGAAGGTGTCACGAATTCGCCCAACTCGGCATTGACTTCCGCAACCGTGCCGTCGAAAGGCGCCTTGACCAAGGTACGTTGCACCGCGGCTTCGGCAACGCCCAATTGCGCTTCGGCGACTTCGATATTCCGCAACGCAGCCCCGCATGCCGCGCGCTGCGATTTGCCGCCGGTCTGCGACTTATCGACTTGCTCTTCCGACACGACGTTATTGTGCTGTCGCAACTTAGTCATCCGCGCCGCCTCGCGCTCGGCCCCTCCGGCTAACTGACAAGTCTGTTCGGCACTGGCCCGGCTGGCCGCGATTTGCGCCTTCTGCAATGCGACCTGGGCTTTCAAATCCTGATTCCAGACTTCCAGCAAAACCTGACCCTGGCCAACCTTGGCGCCCTCCTTGACATGCAATGCGGCGACTTGACCACCGGTGGCAGGCGCCAAATAGGCGCGGCGACAGGCTTTGACGGTGCCGACCCGGGTATTCGAGACGCTAGCCCTGACTTCGCCTTCCGCCACCGTATAGGTCTCGACTTCCAGTAGCGGCGGGCGGCGGGCGTAGATAAACGCGATACCGGCCGACAACAGGGCGGCGAGAATTATCAGGTTTCTTTTAGTCATACTCGGCGTGATCCAATCGGCTTTGGCAGCTAGCCTACCTTGTCGCGGCGGGATTTTCAAAAGGCGCCGACAACAGCCGACGAATTCGCCTTAGCGAGCCTAGCGCGGCGCCGAATCCGCTGCCCGTAGCGTGAACGAGATTCGGGTTTCCTGACCGGCCAATTCCAGAAAGCGGTTGAATTCGGACAATTTCTCGACCGGCACGTCCGCCCGCGGCATTTGCAGATCGGTATACGCGGTCACGCTATTACCCTCCTGGCGGTAATACCGATGCAGCGCGCCCCAGGGCGACAGATAATCGGCTTTCGGCCCGACATTGCCGACGCTTCTCCCGGCCGGTAACTGGTAACGGATTTCGCTCCGGTAATGAATGCCCTTAAAGGCGTACGGATAATACTTATTCCGAGACTTGACGTCTTTCACCAACGAATTCAACCAGGGTTCAACGTCGCGGTAGATTTTGAGCATCGCCGGATCGAATACATTCCGATATTCGGCGCTCGACGCCAGCGTGACGCCGGAATCGACCGCCTCCAATCCTTGCGCACTGAACTCGGGCTTGGCCTTGTCGCCCATCACCGACCGGTAATCTTCATGCAGCCAGCGCTCGCGCTCTTCCCGCGGTTTCGCCGACAACGAACGCCGTAATTCTGCAGCCCAGTGCGTGTCGTAGGTCCGGGCCAGGCTTTCCTGGACACTGCCGTCATCGATCAACCGGTTATCGGCCTTGGTTTGCTCCACCCAGGTAAACGGTTCGCTGCCGAGTTTATGCGGAGCGACCGCGTCGCGGCCGACTGCCAAAGCGACGCTCCCCTGCAAGGCGTAAGGCAGATGACCGCCGCCGGTGTCGGGATCGGTCAGGTCCACGCAAATCTCGCCGGCCTGCACCGATTTCACGCAGGCCAACATGTGGTTGAAATACACACCGCTCGGCAACAGCAGTTTGGTCAGCGACATGCGGCCGGTAGAGGCCAATACCGGATAGGCATCCAGCCCGGCATGACGCGCCAGGTCAACGAACAGCATGGTCTTATCCTTGCAATCGCCGAAGCGGCGCTCCAGCGTCGCTGAAGTCGGCCTGGGAATGACACTGCCGTTGCCGCGCTCCAAGCCCACGTAACGGATTTCGCGCGAGACGAATCCACTCAAGCGGCTCACGATTTGCCTTACATCGCTGGCGTCGCCGCGGAGCTGCATCGCCAACTCTTCGATTTTGGCGTCCTGACTCAACGCCGGTGCGGCAAGTTTGTCCATACTCGCGGCAACCGCCGCCCAACTGGCGGGCTCAGCCAACACTAAAACCGGCAATACGTCGAAAGCCGACGGCATCTGGTTATCGACCGGAACCGGCGCTGCCGCTTCCGTACTGGTACAGACCATTTCCTGCGATCCTTCGCGACAAGTCAGTTTGGGGTAATCGGTTTGCCAGGCCGGCTTCTGCGCCGGGCCGTCCCAGCGGACTTCAGCGCGGAAACGTTCCAACGGATAAAAATTGGCCGGAAACAAGTTGCGCGCCCAAGCCATCACCAACTTGTTGCGATCCGACACGATCTTGTAGCGCAATACCGCAATGCTGCCCGGCCTGAGCCGGGCAAACGGCACCGTCACATATACGGTATCGGTGAAAATATTGTAGACATTCTGGTTATTGACTTGCAGCGTGTTCGGGTCGATATCGGTAATCGCGCCATCCGGTTGCACCACGTAGGCTGCTTCGATGTCGGCCCGTTGGTGATTGGCATCCAGCCAGAAACCGTTATTGCCGTCGCTCTCTATGCCTTTTACCGTCAGATACAATTGGGCGACGCTGACGGTTTCCTCTACCCGACGGTCGCGGCTGAGATAAAGCCGGTGAGTTTCATCGACAGCCACACTGCCGTAACCGAGCTGTTTTAATGCTTCGATCCGCTCCGGCTGCGGCGCGAGACTGGCATACTCCAAATGCTGGCCTGTCGGCGCCCAGCGCACCAAATTCGGCGCGTAGCCGGCCAATTTCAAATCGCGGCCCGTGTCCGCCGCGTAGCCTGCGCTGTGCAACAGGCATCCAACCAGCATCCATACTATTTTCATGACTTCTTCCCACCCACGGCCAACCGAAAACTCTCGACCAATTGCATCGCACTCGCATTCGGCTGTTTCCCGCCGTGGCCGACCACTTCGAACACTTTTTCGGGGGTCAACACCGTCGCTACCAGCAATGGCGAATCCCGCGACGGCACCGGCCCCTTGTAGCTGTATCGGGCCAGCGACATCGGAAAACTTTGGCCGTCATCCGCAAAGCGTCGCGTCTCCTGCACCTCGTAATCGTTCCAATTGGCCGCCACCAACGCCTGCCGCTGGTCGACGAAGCCGTCCAGGGTTTGCTGCTGGCTGGGGCTGACGCGGACCACGACCCATTCGCCGGTCACTCGATTGACCAGTTCGAGATCGGTGTCGGGATACAAGGTCCCTCGCTCGACCACGCGCCACTGCCGATCCGGTATCGTCAAGACATAGTCTGCGGCCGGTCCGGACACCAGCTGCTCGGCGGCCAAGGCCGGCGCCTTGAAATAAGCGAACTCGGCTTTGCTACCCAGCAGACCCAGCGCGATAAGCGGAATACCGGCCAAAAACAAACTACGCTGCCGCCAGGTGTATCGATCGAGCGGAGCGCGCCATTGCGCCGGCTGCGCGACGCGCAAGCGGTTCATCCAAGCATTCAAGATCAACCACGGCAATGCCGCCAGGATGCAACCGAGTAAGAATAAAAACTGCGGCATGGCGAAATTGCCGAGTGTCGCAGCAACTAACATCAATGCCAGAACGGCCGGCGAAAACTTGAAGACCATTCCGCGCTTTTGCGCCAAGCGTTTAACTTGCGCGGCCATTTGGTAAAACACATTGAAGTTGTAAAGAGGAACCAGCATCTGCCAAGCGCAGCGGCGCGGATTGAGGCGGGTTCCGCCCAAAGCGCACATGTCGCTGGCAATGCGGTACATCAAAAACGGCGCATATAGCATCGCGCTAAACACCATCAATAATAAAATGCGCCAGTTGGGTTGCGGAGGGTAGAGTAAAGGCAGAGTATTGTCTGGGGGCAGCGCCGGTGCCGGATTTGCTTCGGCGACGGCTTCGAATTCGGGAAAACCGTGGGCGGCCCGCCACCAACGGCGATGACGTTGATGGCCCTGCCAAAACAACGGCAAAGCCACCAGCACTGCAAGCCCAATGACTGCGCAGCTTCCGACCATGACGTTGGCGTCGGCCCTGCGGTAGCCATCGTAAGCCACCCAGCACATGAACACCGCCACAGCCAAAAACAGGTTACCGCCGAAAAACCAGAATCCGCCCCGATAGTGTTTTACCCCGGCATATCCGCAATACCAAGCGATAAGGCCAAATCCTGCCGGAGTGATATATTGCAGAAGATCCCCGCCGCCGGGCGACAGGCTGACTCCTATTGAGGCCCAAGCCGTCAACGCCAGATAGAGTAAGCTTTGCGCATATAAACCGTATTGGTGCTTACCGCGAAATTGTTCGTCCATGGCGTTTCCGAAATCAATAGTGTGTGTTCGACTGGTGGCGGATCAAACCCAGCAAGGCAATTGGCCTGCCGAGCAACTGAGCACAAACTCTAAAACGAAACGCGCTATTTGACAAACCGAACCGCGTGACGGGCGGGACGCCGATATCTATCGGCCTGATCAGACTCTGCCGTAGCGGTTGGCGAGTGCATCTTCGCGCCAAGCCGGCAGGTAACTGGGAAACAATGAAATTTTGCGGATATCGGCAACCGGGAAGACCAACGCGCGGCCCGCCCGGTCGGCTGATTCTGTCAACGACCGCCCGGCCAAGCCCTATTCAGCTTTAGTCTTAACTCGGAGCGAAATTGGGATTATTTCTTTTGCGACGCCTTAGTCAGCCACTCGGAGAACTTACCGAAAATATAATGACTGCCGCGCAGGGAAAGATGGTCGTCATCGTAGAAGTAAGACACGCCGTCTTCCAAACCGGCTCCGCACGATGACTCGTCGCACAAATATTCGTAGGCCGGGAAAATCTTGATCCGGTTTTCAGTCGCAGCATTAATCGAGCCGACCGCATGCCGGTAATTGGTATTTCTCTGGTCGAACGATTTGCGCGGCACGTTGCAATCCGGCCGCTCTTTGTCGGTAATTTTTATCGGCCGGTCTTCAACGCAACTTCTGGCTTCGACGCCTATTTCCGGAACGTCCTCGACGAAAATCACCTGTTTGCCGAATTTCAGAATCTCGTTAATCGACGCCACATAACCGGAAATAAACCGGTTGTAATTTTCCGGCAGCAAGTCGTTCGGGTCTTTGATGATGCGGTAGGTATTTTTCTTCTCGATATCGCCGTAACCGGAGCCATCGACATACATTGCCCCTCTGGTGGCAAACACCACTTGCTGGATCGACGGAAAATCTCTGAGAACTTTCATCACAATCGGCATCACGACTCTGCAGCGCGAGGCCTTATCCGAGAACTCTTCGTACGGATTGATAGCGACCAAATCGGCAAAGGGCAAACAACCGTTTACCGCCACCAACGCCAAATCGTTGGCCCCTTTCGATATCGAGTCGTAAACGAATTGCGCAGCGTGGCTGTCGCCGACGACCAAGGTTTTCGGGGTCGAAGTCGTAAAACGACAAATCAGATACTCGTAACTGGCGCCCAATTCCGCTTTGCAGATATCGTCGACCCAATCATCCGGCGTATTGAACAACACCGTGCCTTTGACGTCTGCAAATAACGTGGTCTTACTGGGGGCGTCGGCTTGGCGAAACTCGAAACCGTCTTTCAAGTAAGAGAAGTAACCGATATTGCCGATGATCAACATCATCCCTATGAGAACGACCGTTTTGGATTTATTGCCCTTGCCGAAACGAATCGGCTGCTCGACCAAGCGGTACGTCAACCATGCCAACAGCACGGACAGCGCCACCGCGACCAAACGGATATTGACACTGGGCACTTCCGTTTCCAAAACCCGCGCAAACGACAGCAAAGGCCAATGCCACAAATAAAGCGGAAAACTGATCACGCCGACCCAAACCGCCAGACGGTTGGACAAAACAATCCGGTTAAACCAGGCTTGCGGCCCGGCCGAGATGATCAAAACCGCACCCAGCATCGGAATCACCGCCCATTTGCCGGGAAAGTAAAAATTGCGGTTGATGATGGAAAATCCGTAAATCAGCAAAAACAAACCGATAAACGAGAGAACGTTGGCCAGGGTCTTGCCGTCCGCTTCGTGCGTCTCGCGATACACCACGCTCGCCAACCAGCCATCGAGTTTGGCCCGGAAAGGGGCATAAGCGCCTTTCCGGTAAAGCGCGAGCCAGGCCAACATACTGCCGCACAACAACTCCCAAAAACGGGTTTGCGGCGAATAGAAAGTGGCTACGCTGTCGAAGCGTATTCCCCGCATATTCAGATAAAAGGACGCCAGCGCGACCAGTACAGTGACGGTCAAAATATTGAAATTCCGCCGCCACGCCAGCCAAATCAGGAAGGGCCAAACGATATAAAACTGCTCCTCTATCCCCAAGCTCCACAAATGCAGCAACGGTTTGGCTTCCGCCGAATAATCGAAATAACCGTCTTCGCCCCACAACACAAAGTTGGAGACAAAGCCGGCTCCGGCGGCGATATGCTTGCCCAACTCTTTGTATTCGTCAGCAAACAGCGCAAACCAGCCGAACGCATAACTGGCGGCCAACACCAGAATCAGCGACGGAAAGATGCGCTTGACCCGACGGGCGTAGAATTCGCCGAAACTGAAGGTACCTTTCTCCAGATTCTGAAAAATGATGCTGGAAATCAGATAGCCGGAAATGACGAAGAAAATGTCGACGCCGATAAACCCGCCTTTCAAACCGTTGGGAAAGGCGTGGAACACCACGACCGAAAGCACGGCAACGGCGCGCAAGCCGTCGATATCGGGGCGGTATTTGATGTGTAGCAGGTGGGGATTGGCAGATGTCATGAAATCTCGTCTCGCTAAGCCAGGCTCGGATTCGTCCTTAGCCTGCTGGCGAGGCGGCTGTGGGCGGCATGGTTCCTGGAAATTGTTGGTCATTCCAACTGTAAGTTTCCGGTCAGCCCCTCTATCCGGCGGCCAAGTTTTGAAGAGTAGGCTAAACCGCTTCCTCAACCCTCTTTGCCGCCAAACCACTCCCTTGGAGAACGGTTATCGGATTGCTACAGTACCCGGTTGGGCAACGGCATCGCCAGAACGGCGAAAAGGCGGCATTCCCAATCAGGTTGCGCGATCATAGCACCGTTTTCCGGATAAACTCTGTGAAATTTGCGTGATTAATTGCGCTGAATCACGTTCCGAAACAAGCCAAACAGATTTCGATTCGCTATTTATCAAGCAAATCAAACGGTAACGCAAGCCGGCGAAATCCGTGACCGACAAGATTTTTTTCGTTTCGGCCGGCCGGCCGGAAAGCCGGATCGGCCAAATCGGAAATCGGTTACAACGCCAAACTGCGCTCCAGATTGGTTTGCAATGCCGCCAAAAAAGCCTCTGTGGTTAAATATTGCGCATCGTCGACCGCGTCGCCATGTATGCATACCGCCAAATCTTTGGTCATCAGCCCGGACTCGACGGTATCGACGCAGACCTTTTCCAGCGTGTGGCAAAAATCGATCAGTTGAGCGTTGCCGTCCAGTTTGCCGCGAAAGGCCAGGCCGCGGGTCCAGGCGAAGATCGACGCGATCGGATTGGTCGAAGTCTGCTTACCCTGCTGGTGCATCCGGTAATGGCGAGTAACGGTGCCGTGTGCGGCTTCGGCCTCCATGATCATACCGTCCGGCGTTACCAGCGTCGAAGTCATCAGCCCCAGCGAACCGAAACCTTGGGCGACGGTATCCGATTGCACGTCGCCGTCGTAATTTTTACAGGCCCAAACGAAAGCGCCGTTCCATTTCAGGGCCGACGCGACCATGTCGTCGATCAATTTGTGCTCGTAAACAATACCTTTGGCGGCGAATTGGGCTTTGTATTCGGTTTGGTAAATGTCTTCGAAAATGTCCTTGAAGCGGCCGTCGTATTTTTTCAGGATGGTGTTTTTGGTGGACAGGTATAACGGCCAGCCCCGGTCCAGCGCGACGTTGAAACAGCTACGGGCGAAGCCGGCGATCGATTCGTCGGTGTTGTACATCGCCAGCGCCACGCCGTCGCCGGCGAAATGGTAGACCTCGTAGCTTTGTTCAGGGCCGCCGTCGTCCGGTTTAAAACTGATCGTCAATTTGCCTTTGCCCTTGGTGACAAAATCGGTGGCGCGGTATTGGTCGCCGAAGGCATGGCGGCCGATACAAATCGGCTGGGTCCAGTTCGGCACCAGCCGCGGCACGTTTTTGCAGATGATCGGTTCGCGAAACACGGTACCGTCCAGAATGTTGCGGATCGTGCCGTTCGGCGATTTGTACATCTTTTTCAAACCAAACTCTTCAACCCGTGCTTCGTCCGGCGTAATTGTCGCGCATTTGATGCCGACGCCGTGTTTTTTGATCGCGTTGGCGGCATCGATTGTCACCTGATCGTCGGTGGCGTCGCGGTGCTCGATACCCAAGTCGTAATATTCGATCGGCAAATCCAGATAAGGCAGGATCAATTTGTCCTTGATGAAACGCCAGATAATCCTGGTCATCTCGTCGCCGTCGATTTCCACTACCGGATTATTCACCTTTATTTTCTGCATACCCTGCTCCTGACGCATTACTAATCGAGCTTGCAGTATAACGCCGTCTCTCCGAATCGGCGCCTGACAAGTCCACAGTTAATCGTCGAAGTCAATTGTCAATTGGTCTATACTGGCTCCGCCGCGTCGGCTGACCATTGTGCAAGGCTTTGTAATATTGGGCTTTTTGCAAGTTAACTAGTTAACAAGCGGACTCGGCTAATCCCGATAATAATAAAAAAATCTTTCTCGAGGAGGTATCAATGGCCGGTCCGGATTTAGATTACGAAGCCATCATCATCGGCAGCGGCTTCGGCGGCTCCATCAGTTTTTGCCGCTTGGCGCAGAAATGGGGCAGCAAGGTCTTGCTGTTGGAACGCGGACGGCGCTACCCGATGGCGTCTTTCGCCCGCTCGCCGAAACAAATTGCCGACAGTTTCTGGAGCATCGACGGCAACGCCGTAAAGCGGCCCAAACACATTCAGGATAAGAAGTTGCGCGGGCTGTTCGACATTCGCAACTATAAAAAAATGGATGCGGTGATTTCGGCCGGCCTGGGCGGCGGCTCGCTGATTTATGCCAACGTGTTTTTGGAGCCACCGGCCCAAGTCTTCGAACAAGGCTGGCCCGCGGCGATAAACCAAGACACGCTAAAGCACTACTATCAGGTGGCCAAGCAAGTGCTGGGCGCGCGACCGGTACCGTCCTGGCAATCCGATCCGCGCCGCCAAATCGTCCGCACCGAACTGTTTCAGGAATTCGCCGCCCACGACAACCGCACCAGTAAGCTTGCCGACATTTGCGTATTTTTCGGCAACGATTACAGCTACAACGGCCGGGAGCAACCACTGGCTATTGGCCTCCAGGAGAAAAACCGCTACGGCGCCACTCAAACCTCCTGCACCTACTGCGGCGAGTGCGATATCGGCTGCAACACCCATTCCAAGAACACACTGGACCTGAACTACCTCTACGCCGGCGAACACCACCACGGCGGCCAGATCCAGCCCGACCGCCAAGCCGAGAAAATCGTCCCGCTCGGTGCCGACGGCCGCGACGACCCGCAAGCGGGCGGCGAACACGGCTATCGGGTCGAGTTCCGCGATCTGGAAGCAGACACATTGCAAAGCGTTACCGCGCGGCGCGTGGTCGTATCGGCCGGCACCTTCGGCACCAACGAGCTATTGCTGCGCTGCCGCGACGTATTCGGCACGCTGCCTAAATTAAGCGCGCAACTGGGCCGCTGGTTTTCCGGCAACGGCGATTTTCTGTCGTTCGCAATCGAAGGCAAAAAGGAAGCCGATCCGAACTATGGCCCGGTGATAACCCAATACACCGACTACCACCTGTTCGACCGTTTCCAGCGCAACCGGGCCTTCATACTGGAAGACGCCTCTTACCCGGCCACATTGGCTTGGTATATCGAAGGCGCCTTCCCCACCAGTCTGTTGCGCAAACTGGTCCGTGCGGCGAAGGCATTCATTGCCTGGCTGAAAAAATATCTGGTCAACGGTATCTGGAACGGCTCACTGGGCTTTTCGCTGCACGAAATCCTGAAAGACGACTTGTCTTCGAAAAGCGGCGTGCTGCTCTGCATGGGATTGGATAACGGCGACGGCACCCTGACCCTAAACCAAGAAGGCCGCATCGACCTGGACTGGCCGCAAGACACCAGCATGGGCCTGTATCAGGCCATTCTCGACACCGGCAAACGCTTTAACGCCTTTATCAAAGGCAAGCTGTTTTTGCCATTGCCGACTTGGGAGTTGCCGGTCAAACACAACGTAACGGTGCACCCGTTGGGCGGCTGTATCCTGGCCGACTCGGTAGAGAAAGGCGTGGTCTCCGCCGACCCGCTCAGCCGCGGCCAGGCCTTCGGTTACCAAGGCCTATACATAGCCGACGGCTCCATCCTGCCAAGCGCAGTCGGCGCCAATCCGATCGCCACCATTTCCGCTACTGCCGAGTGGATTGCCGAAGGCATCACCGGCATTGCACCCGACGCCAGCCTGGGCGTGTAGCCCCATCGCCAGAGGACACAGACATGACTGACTCCAACGCAAAAACTTCGTTCGAATTCACCGAAGAAATGAAAGGCTACCTCAGCCCCGGCCAAACTGCATTTCAAGACGGTTACGACCAAGGCAAGACCGACGGCCATTACTTCATGTTTCATCTGACCATCCAGAGCGATGATCTGGATACGTTTTTGGATAACGATCGCCACCAGGCCGCCGCCATCGGCTGGGTGGAAGGCGATCTGGTCGGCGGCCGTCGCACTGTCGACCAGGGTGTGTTCAACCTGTTCGTCGACAGCGCTGACGCCAACCGCAAACAAATGCTGTACCGGCTGTTTTTCACCGACAGCAACGGCCAAAAGCTGACGCTGAGCGGCGCCAAACAAATCCAGGACAATGTCGGGCCGGATCTGTGGGCCGACACCACGACCTTGTTCACCAACCTGTTCAAAGGCCACGTCGAAGCCGACCGGGAAGCCAAAGCCAAGGTTTACGCCACCGGTATCCTGCACATCGAGATCATGGACTTCGCCAAACAATTGACCACGATCCGCGCCAGCGGCGATACCTTAGCCGACCGGCTGCACGCCGTGGAACGCTTCGGCGGCTTTTTCCTCGGCGCCTTGTGGGAAGTCTATAAACCGGCGCTGACGCCGAAAATGGGCGCCTTCGTCCGCGAAATTCCGTTGTATACGCTAGAAGGCGTCAAGGATGCCGAAGTCTCGACCCACCCGTTCACCACCGCCGACCGACTGGGCTTGAGCCTGTTGCGCTTCAAGCGGGCGCCGAGCAACGACGTGGTGGTTCTGGTTCCGGGCCTGACTGCCGCCAGCGACATGTTCATCATGCCGGAACATTACAACCTGACCAGCTATCTGCTGGACCAGGGCTTTACCGACGTCTGGACCCTGGACGGCCGAATCAGCAACCGCTACTCGTACAACCTGCAACGCCACCGCTACAACGTCGACGATCTGGCCTTGTACGACATGCCGGCGGCGATCTCGACCGTACGCCAAGCCGTCGGTCCGGATGCGCGGATCCATGTGATCAGCCATTGCTTCGGTGCGTTGGCCTTCAGTATGAGCCTGTTCGGCAAAGCCGTCACCGGCATCCGCAGCCTGATCGCCAACGGCGTATCGCTGACGCCGTGCGTGCCGCTGCCGGCCAAGATCAAACTGTACTTGGGGCCGTTGGCCGCCGATTACATTTTGGGCGTGGATTATCTGAATCCGCATTGGCGGCGCGACCCCGGCTTCGGCGCCGGCAAATTGCTGGCGATGGCGATCTCGGCCTTCCACCACGAATGCGATTCGCCGGAATGCCACATGCTGAGCTTCATGTGGGGCTGGGGTTTTCCGGTGCTGTACAAACACGAGAATCTGCATGACGTCACCCACCGCCGCTGCGGCGACCTGTTCGGCGGCAGCTCAGTCAATTACTATCGCCACGTGTTGAAGATGGTCAACGCCGGCAATACCGCCGTCAAATATCAGCCCAACGAACCGCGCTACCGCAGCCTGCCGGACAATTATCTGGCCGACGCTGCCGATATTCAGACCCCGTGCCTGCTGGTCGCCGGCCAGGACAATGCCTTGTTCCGCGACTCCAACATCGTTTGCCACCAACGCCTGGAAAAAATTGTCCCGGGCCGCCACGAGTTGGCCGTGATCCCGGATTACGGCCATGCCGACGTCATCATGGGTAAGAACGCCGCCCAAGACGTGTTTCCGCGCTTCGTGGAATTTTTGAACAAACACCGGAATTGAGGCATACGACCATGGCAATCACTCAAGAAGATCTGCAACTGACGCTGGATACGCTGCAACCGGCAACGTCCGGTTCCGGCACGGCCTCGAACCGGCTCTGCGTCGTAATCAGCGACGTCCACTTCACCGACGGCACGGTCGGCACCCAAAGCGCCGAAGAAACAGTCTGGGCCGATTTTTTCTCCGACTTGGCCGACACCTGCGAAAACCAGCACATCGACCAATTGACGCTGATATTGGACGGCGATGTCGTGGATATGATCCGCACCTCGGTTTGGGCCAAAGCCGGAGTTTACCCGTGGCAACGCAGCAAGCCGGAATTCAAGGAATGCCTGCATAAGATCATGGACGGGATTCTGCTTCTGCACGACCGGCCACCGGCAAAAGGCGAGCATTCAGGCGGTTTTTTCTACCACCTGAAAGATCTTCCCAACCAATTGCTCGAGGCCCAAAAAACCAAACGCAAGCTCAATACCAGTGCCGATACCACGCCTACGACGGTGGAAGTGCTGGTATTGCTCGGCAACCACGACAAGGAAATATTCGCCGATCCCGATATTCTGAAGCGGTTTTACGAAGACTGTCTGGGCCAGCCGCTTGGCGAACTGACACCGGCATACCGGGCCTGGATCGGCAACATGTACTTCGGCGACCCCGATCGCTTTACCGCAGCCGACAGCGTGCCGTGGCTGCCGTTTTACTGGGGTGACACCGATTTGCGACTGTTCGTCACTCACGGCCAGTGGCGCGACCGGGCCAATTGTCTAGCCATCGCCGCCACCGACGGCCTGCCGGGTTGGAACACCCAGGACGGATGGGCAGCAAAAACCTGGCAAAAGCTGAATTACCGGCCGTTCACCGAAGCCTGTTTCGGCGATACCGTGGCGGCCGGCGTATTATCCACCTTTATCTGGCGCAGCAAGGATGAGCTGGAGAACGCATTCAAAACCTCCGACACAGCTCCGCCGGATCTGGCCCGCATCACCCGGATTTTGGACGAGTTGGACCTGTACCGACCCAGTTCGGCCGCAGTAAGCCGGATACTGCACGAAACCAGCCGTTCGTCGACCGACGCCAGGATTCGCGACATCATCGAAAACCAGCTGTTCCGCGCCTTGAAGGACTGGCTGAATTGGGACTATACCCTGGCCAGCGCTCCAAGCTCGCAACGCCTGGGTTTGACGCTGGCCAGATACTGGTTGAAATTCACCGAATCCTTCCTGATGTACCGCATTCAATTGCAGTTCGTGCGTGGCGTCCTGAAAGTGCTGGACTGGCTGGAACGAATCCGGCCTAGCTCGGTGTACAGCGAGGACGGCGCCAGTTTGAAAAACTTGCTGGCCTTTCCGACCTTTCAAGAAGCACTATTGCAACAGGGCTTCCAAATCCACGGCGAGGGGCATACCCATATCCCGCTGCAAGCCGAGGCCGACATCGACAGCCCGACCCGCAAGAACTTCACCTACGTCAATTTCGGCGCCTGGCGTGATCAAATCGTCGACAAAGAAAACGGTGGTTACCGCCGGCGCGGCATCGGCCGTTCGCTGTACGTGTTGAATCTGCAAAAACAGGCGGAATACCGTTATTTTGTCCGCGATAACCTCAACTGGAGCGACCAAATGGACAAACTCGACTAATGTAAGCCTGTTTATCCGACACAGACCGGCCGCAGTTCAAGGCTGCCCGGCCGGCCTGTGTTAGAATCGGGCCGATGCATGAATTAGAAACCTTCAAGCTGATCGAACGGATCAGCGCCATACTGCGTTCGGAAGAACGCCGAAAATACGCAACCATCGGCTTACAACCGGTCCACGGCCAGGTTCTGGAATATTTGGCCCGCTGCAACCGCTACAGCAATACGCATACGGCGGTTGCCGAATATCTGGGCCTGACCAAGGGCACCGTGTCACAGAGCATCCAAATCCTGGAACGCAAACAGTATTTGGAAAAGTCGGTCGACACGCTGGACGGCCGTATCTTCCATTTGAGCCTGACTGCCAGCGGCAAACGCCTGGTCGACGAATTGAAGCCGCTGGACATCTTCAAGCAAGCCGAATCGCGTATCAGCCGCCAGGAAGTAGACAGTGTGGGCGAGGCCTTGCAAAATGCGCTAGGCTTATTGCAAAAAGTCAACCAATCCAAAAGTTTCGGTTTATGCCGTTCCTGCCATTATTTCCGAGTGGAACAGCACCATTACCAGTGCGGCTTGACCGAGCAACCGCTAGACCGGGATGATACCGAGAAGATTTGCCGAGACCATTTACCGACACCCAACCCCTTTATTGACCACGAGTGATGACCATGTTCGATCCCAAAGCCATTGATAACTTAGCCGAGCGCATCGCCGGCGCCATTCCGCCCGGCCTGACCAACCTGAAGGACGATGTCGAAAAAAACGTCCACGCCTTGCTGCAAAGCGGCTTGGCAAAACTGGATCTGGTCAGCCGCGAAGAATTCGAAGTACAAAAGGCCGTGTTGGCGAAAACCCGCGCCCGCCTGGAAGAGCTGGAACAACGCATCGCCGAACTGGAACAGCGCCTGTCGCCAGAATAAGCGATGTCGCTGGCCGTGGTTTATAGCCGGGGCCGGTCCGGCATCGACGCGCCGTTGGTAACGGTGGAGGTCCACGTCAGCAACGGTTTGCCGGCGCTGAACATCGTCGGCTTGCCGGAAACCGCGGTGAAGGAAAGCAAGGATCGGGTACGCGGCGCGATCGTCAACTCGCATTTCGAATTTCCGATCCAACGCATCACGGTCAATCTGGCGCCGGCCGACCTGCCCAAAGAAGGCGGCCGCTTCGATTTGGCTATCGCCTTGGGGATTTTGGCCGCGTCCGGCCAGATCCCGAAGAATTCGTTGGCCGAATACGAGTGCATCGGCGAATTGTCGCTGGGTGGCGAGCTACGGCCGATACCCGGCGCCTTGCCAGTGGCGATTCATTGCCGCGACGCGCATAGGCAACTGATTCTGCCAGTTGGCTGCGTTGCCGAGGCGAGTTTAATCAAAGACGCCGGCTTATTGCCGGCCGCACATTTGCTGGAAGTTTGCGCGCATTTGAGCGGACACAAACCAATCGAACCGCCCGCCCCGAGCACAATCGGCACCGCCGCGGCCTTTGTAGTCGACTTCGCCGACGTTCACGGCCAGTACCACGTCAAACGGGCGTTGGAAATCGCGGCCAGCGGTCAACATAATCTGCTGATGCTCGGCCCGCCAGGCACCGGCAAATCGATGCTGGCAGCGCGGCTGCCGACCATTCTGCCGGAACTGACCGAACAACAAGCCCAGGAAACCGCCGCGCTCGCCTCGATCAGCGACCATGGTCTGGACATCGGCCGCTGGCGGCAACCGCCGTTTCGGGCACCGCATCATACCGCGTCGGCCGCAGCCCTGGTCGGCGGCGGCAGCAACCCCAAACCCGGTGAAATTTCGCTATCGCATAACGGCGCGCTGTTTTTGGACGAACTGCCCGAATTCGACCGCAAAGTGCTGGAAGTGTTGCGCGAGCCGCTGGAAACCGGCCATATCACGATATCCCGCGCCAATCGCCAAGCCGATTTTCCGGCCCGATTCCAACTAATTGCGGCGATGAACCCGTGCCCGTGCGGCTATCTGGGTGACGCTTCCGGCCGCTGCCGCTGCACCTCGGAGCAAGTTGCCCGCTACCGGGCGCGAGTCTCCGGGCCGTTGCTGGACCGGATCGACATGCACCTGGAAGTGCCGCGAGTCTCGCTGGAAATGTTGCGCAAAGGCGCGGCGGAAGGCGAGGAACGCAGCGAAACCATCCGCCGCCGGGTAGTCGCGGCCCGGCAAATCGCTGATGCCCGCAGCGGTAAACCCAACGCGGCACTGACGGCTGCCGAAGTCAAAGTCGTATGCAAACTGACGGACGCCGGCCACCAATTGCTGGAGCAGGCCATGGAGAAATTCGGCTTGTCGCATCGCGCCTACCATCGCATCCTGAAACTGGCCCGCACTATCGCCGACATGGCCGACGCAAAGACAATCGAAATCCCCCACCTCAGCGAAGCGATCGGCTACCGTAAACTGGACCGCAACCGCTAGCGCTTCAATCCTTCAACAATTGGTCGCGAATCGGTAACTGGCGGATGCGCTGGCCGGTGGCGGCGAAAATCGCATTGCACAAGGCCGGCGCGATCGGCGGCACGCCGGGTTCGCCGACGCCGCCGAGCGGCGCGTCGTATTCCGCCGACGGCAGCAAATGCACCCGAATTTCGCGCGGGGCATCGTCGATCCGGGTCAATTGGTAGGTATGAAAATTATCCTGCACTACCGCACCGTCCTTGAAGCTGATCTCGCCCAGCGTCGCCAAGCTGACGCCCATGATGCAAGCGCCCTCCAATTGCGAGCGAATCCGTTCCGGATTGACTTGCGGCCCGCAATCCACGGCGATATCGACCCGCGGAATGCTGAGTTTGCCGACGGCATCGACGGCAACGTCAGCCACCACCGCCACGTAGGTAACGAAGCTGTAATGCGCCGCCAGGCCCAAACCGCGGCCGGGCTGAGCCGGCCGGCCCCAACCGGCCTCGCGGCTTGCGGTTTCGATCACCCGCCGCAAACGACCGGTATCCAGCGGATACAAAACCGGTGATTCGCCCTGGTTCCACATGTCTTTCAGGTCGCGCGGATCGATCCGGCGATCCGGACCGAGCAGTTCCAGCAGAAAATCGCGGTGGTCGCGTCCGGCCGCGGCGGCCAGTTCGGCGACGAAGGATTGAATCGCGAACGCGCGCGGGATATTCGACACCGAACGAAACCAGCCGATCCGGGTATGGGCGGCAGCCGGCGGATTCTCGATCCGCAAATTCGGAATCGCGAACGGGTTATTGATAACGCCCATACCCAGTTCCACCGGCATCTGCTGTTTGCTGTCGGGACCGAAGGTCGACGAGATCGACGGCGCCGCGGTGCGGTGCAGCCAAGCCACCGGCTTGCCGGCGGCATCCAGGCCGGCCTCCAGCCGCTCCAGCGACACGGTATGGAAATAGGAATGGCGCAGATCGTCTTCGCGAGTCCAAGTCATCTTCACCGGCTTGCCGCGCATTGCCTTGGACAACAAAGCCGCTTCGATCACGTAGTCCGGTTTGGACTTGCGGCCGAATCCGCCGCCGAGCAGCGTGACGTGCACCGTGACTTTCGCCACCGGCAACTTCAACCATTTGGCGACGCGCTCGCGAGTCAGTTGCGGCGCTTGGGTGCAGGTCCAGACTTCGCAGGCGCCGTTGGCGATACGCACCGTCGCGGCCGGCGGCTCCATCGGCGCCTGCGCCAGATGCGGCGCGTAATATTCGGCTTCCAGGCGTTTGGCCGCATTTTGCAACGCTATATCCACGTCGCCCTCGTTCCGCACCACTTTGCCCGGCGCCCGCACCGCTGCCTCCAATTCGGCCTTGTAGGCGGCGGAATCGTAGCCGGCGTGCGGTCCGTGGTCCCATTCGATCTTCAAGGCCTTACGGCCCTGGATCGCCGCCCAGGTATTGCGCGCAATCACCGCAACGCCGCCCAGCGGATTGAAATCGGCCGGCAACGGACTGCTCGGCAACTCCACGACTTTAACCACGCCGGGGACTTTCAAGGCCGCGCTGGCGTCGTAGCTCACCACTTTACCGCCCAGCACCGGCGGCCGCGCGGCAACGGCATACAGCATATCTTTCAACTGAATATCGATACCGTATTGCGCCGCGCCGGACACAATGTCTCGACCGTCGTACAAACCTTGCTTGCCCTTGCCGATGTAACGAAACTGGTCGGCAGTTTTCAAGCGCAGACTATCGCGCGCCGGTACCGGCAACTTCGCGGCAGCCTTGGCCAATGCGCCGTAATCCAGGGTGCGGCCGGTCGGTATATGCAAAACGGCGTGGCGCTCGGCCCGCACTTCGCTGATCGTCACCCGCCAATGTCGGGCCGCTGCGGTTTCCAGCATCTGCCGAGCGGCGGCGCCAACCCGGCGCATCGGCTGAAAAAAGTGGCGGGTGCTGCGCGAGCCGTCGGTATCCTGGTTGCCGAAGCGCACCTCGTCGCCGGGCGCTTGCACCACCTTGACCCGCTCCCAATCGGCTTCCATTTCGTCGGCGACCACCATCGGCAGACTGGTGCGCACCCCCTGACCCATTTCCGAGCGGTGGCAGACGATGGTCACGGCGCCGTCGGCGGCAATCGCGACGAATACCAAAGGATTATCGACCCAGCCATGCGGCATCGCCTCGGCGCCGAACTTTTCGGCTTGCGCCGGTGCGGCGGTTTCGTCGGCTTGCAAAAGCTGCGGCACCCCGGCCGCCAACACCAAGCCGGTCAAGGCTAAATCCTTCAAAAACTCGCGGCGGCTGATGTTGGCAATTTCAAAGCCATCGATGTCGGCCGGGCTGACGCCGGAAGTCTCAAGATCCTGAGCCAAACGGTTCATGGCTGCACCTCCGCTTTAGCAGCGACCTGTTTGATCGCGGCCCTGATTCTAGGGTAGGTACCGCAACGGCAGATATTGCCGCTCATGGCTTTGTCGATGTCGGCATCGTCGGGCTGCGGCTTTTGCTTCAGCAATGCAGTCGCGGCCATGATCTGGCCCGATTGGCAATATCCGCATTGCGGCACGCACAGCTCAAGCCAGGTTTCTTGAACTTTTTTGCCGGTAGCGTCCTGACCGATGGCTTCGATCGTGACAATGGCTTTGCCCTCCGCTGCCGAAATCGGCGTTACACAGGCGCGGATCGGCTGGCCGTCCAGATGTACGGTACAGGCTCCGCACATAGCGATACCGCAACCGAACTTGGTGCCGGTCAAGCCCAATTCGTCGCGTAACAGCCACAATAACGGCGTATCGGGCGGCAAACGGGTTTTTCGGCTTTTGCCGTTGATGTTAAGTATGGTCATCTGGCACTCCCCTGGGTTCGTTGGACGCGGTAAGAATCGTAGCTACACCGGAATTGGCCGAGGATGTTACACGCCGGCTTGCGACCGGTAAAGGTCGGCGGATCAGGCCGGCGCTATGGCCCGACTCAGCGGCGAGCCGCTACCGCCGCGACGAATCGCGACCATTTCGCTGACGATGGACAAGGCAATCTCTTCCGGCGATTTCGCCGCCAAATCCAGGCCGGCCGGCGCTCTGACTGCGGCCAATGTAGCCTGGGAGAAGCCCTCGCCAGCCAGCCGATCCAGCACCAATTTCGCCCTTTTCCGGCTGGAAACCAGCGCGATGTAACAGGCTTGGGAATGCAACGCTTGGCTCAGCGCATCGTAATCGCCTTTGTGGTGGGTTGCGATCACAACGAAATCGCCAGAACCGGGCTGAAGTTGGCGGTAACGGACATCGTCATCGATCAGCCTGGTCGCAGCCGGGAAGCGGTCGGCGCAAGCTTGCGGGTCGTCGACGATCACGTCGAAGCCAAGCCGATGGGCAAATTCGCACACCGCCTCGACGATGCGGCCGTGGCCCAGCAACCAAAGCTGCGGCTTGGGCAGCACCGGCTCCACGTACACCCGCATCGCGCCGCCGCAAGGCATGCCGGCGCCGAATATTTCGTCGTTCAAATCGATATCGATCACGCACGGCTCTCCCGTTTTCAGACACTCCAACGCGGTGCGAGCCACCATGGACTGCGCGCAGCCACCGCCAACCCAACCGGCCAAGACCTTGCCGTCGTGATCCAACAACGCCTTCGCTGCCGGCTTTGCCGACGACGAACCCAGAATTTCGGTGACGGTGGCCAAAACGTAAGGCTGGCGTTGTTTACGCAACGAAAGTTGCAAGTCGAGTATGTCGGTAATCACGCGGTTTTTTATAGTTGGATAAGATCGGTCGGCGTATCGATATCGCGCAGAATACCGGGATCGGCGACTTCGACCAATTGCAATTGCGCCCGGTAGCGCTCGATTACGCTCTTCGCCCCGTTATCGCCGTGCAAAGCGAGCAAATCGGCGGCCAAATGCCGGGCAAATCCGACCGGATGGCCGCGCCGGCCTTGTCGGCAGGGAGCAGCGATTGCAGCGCCGTTTCGCAACGCATCCGCTACCGAAGCAACGGTTTGCGGCGCAATCCACGGCATGTCCGCTAACGCGACCAGCCAGGCATCGGCATCGGTGCTGGCCGCAACCCCGCAAGCCAAACTTGCGCCCATGCCGCTATCGGCTTCTGCGCAGACCACAACCCGAGCTCCAGCTGCTTTCAGCGCCTCGGCGACAACATCGGCCCCTGGACGCACCACGGCTAACACCCGATCCACGGCTTGACCTAAATTACGACACGCTTGCTCGGCAACGGCTGAGCCGTTGGGAAGGGTATAACTGAGTTTATCGCCGCCGAAGCGTCGGCTCGCTCCCGCCGCCAGTAGTATTCCGGTAATTTGCGCCATCCGCCGTTTAAGGTCGAGTCGAATCACATGCCATTCGCGGCACCTTAGCATTGGTCAGACAGGCAAGCAATAAGTCGGCTGGCTTCAACTTTTGTTTGTAGGGTTGGTTTGCCACCGCTGCAAATTTTGCGAGGCAAAAAAAAGGCGTATCGCCGAAACGATACGCCCTGCTTTTCAATGCCGGCTAACGCTTACAGTTTGTCAGCATTTTTGCTCAGATATTCAGCCACACCCGCTGGGTTGGCATTCATACCGGCGTCGCCTTTGTTCCAACCGGCCGGGCAGACTTCGCCGTGCTCTTCGTGGAATTGCAGCGCGTCGACCATGCGCAGCATCTCGTCGAAATTACGGCCCAGCGGCAGATCGTTAACCACTTGGTGACGTACTACGCCGGCCTTGTCGATCAGGAAGCTACCGCGATAAGCCACGCCGATGGCGGATTCGACATCGTAGTCTTGTGCGATCGTATGTTTCAGGTCGGCCGCCAGGGTATAACGGACCGGGCCGATACCGCCTTGGTTGACCGGAGTGTTACGCCAGGCGTTGTGGGTGAAATGCGAATCGATGGAAACGCCGATGACTTCGACGCCGCGGCTTTTGAATTCGTCGATACGGTGATCCAAAGCGATCAATTCGCTAGGGCAAACGAAAGTGAAGTCCAGCGGATAGAAGAAAAGTACCGCATACTTGCCACGAGTTGCTTCAGAAAAGCTGAAAGAATCAACAATTTGGCCATCGCCCAACACCGCAGGAACTGTAAAATCAGGGGCTTGCTTACCTACTAAAACGCTCATCGAATTTCTCCATATTTATTTATAAAACAGAAGGTTAAGACCTTTTTTCCGCCTCTGCGAGAAGGCTGAACCCTATTCTACACTAAAATAGTTGGTAATCGGCCAATAATCCCATCAAATTCCGCTTGCAAGACAGTAAATTTCGCGCTAACGTGTAATCCACGGCTTACATAAATAACAGACGGTCTGCGTACATTGTTATTCACCATTATGCGGGCTGTTGTCAAACACCTGGTTTACAACGTATGGCAAAAGTAAAACACATCACTGAACCCGACGCATTCGGCTTTCAAGTCCGCATCGTCCGCCGCGGCAAAGAGAGCAGCCGTTATTTTTCTCACAAATTGTGGGGCAGCAAAACCAAGTCACTGAAGGCCGCCATCACTTGGCGCGACCAGATGCTGGTGGTGCTGAAAGGCAGTAAGACCCGTTTCTTGAAACCGCCGAAAAATAAAACAACCACCGGCGTGACCGGCGTTTCCAGAACAATCAAATTCGACCATCGGAAGGACAAAAGCTATCTTTGTTACACGGTGTTCTGGGTCAAAGACAGCAAATCCCGCAACAAAACCTTCCAGGTAGGCAATGTCGAAACGGTCACTGCAGACGACGAATTGCATGCCTTCAGAACCGCTCGCCTGTTCCGTAGCTGCTACGAACACGCCATCGACCACGATGCGCAATTCGACGACAGCAAATTCGCCAACTGGAAAAAATTGCGGCTCTACGAAAACGAGATGCTGAACGCGGTCAACTGACCAAACTTGCGAGATCGGATCAGCCGATGCGCATGTCGATGCGCATCGATAAATCCACCGCTTTGATATTTTTGGTCAGTGCGCCGATCGAAATAAAATCGACTCCGGTCTCAGCGACACTACGGATATTTTGCAGCGTGATATTGCCGGAAGCTTCCAATTCGACTTGGCCTTGATTGCGACTGACCGCCGCCACCAGTTCTGCCACGCTAAAGTTGTCCAGCATGACCCTATCAGGCCTTGCCGCCAAAGCCTGCTCAAGCTCGTCCAGATTTTCCACCTCAACCTCTACCGGCACGCTTGCCTGACTCCTGGCTTCACGCACCGCTTTCGCTATGGACCCGGCGGCCAAAATGTGGTTTTCCTTGATCAAAATGGCGTCGAACAAGCCGATCCGGTGATTGAAACAACCGCCGCACTGCACCGCGTATTTTTGCGCCAGCCGCAAGCCAGGCAAGGTTTTGCGCGTATCCAACACTTTACAGCCGGTGCCGGCCACCGCATTGGCATACTCGCGGGCGACGCTGGCTGTGGCGGACAGGGTTTGCAGTAAATTCAGCGCAGTACGTTCTCCAGTCAACAGAGCTCTCGCCGGACCGCTCAGGCGGCAAAGTACCGTGTCGGCGGCCACCCAATCGCCGTCGCTAACCACCCATTCGATCATCAACTGCGGGCTAAGCCGTTCGAACACGGCATCGAACCAAGCGCTACCGCATAACACCATGTTCTCGCGAGTGACAACTGTCGCGCTGGCTGGTATCGCTTCGGGAATGATATTGGCGGTCAAATCGCCATCACCGATATCTTCGGCTAAAAAGCGGTCAATTTCTGCGGGATCAGGTTGCATGCCGTATCGAATTGTCTGAAACAAAAGCGACATTATAAACAAAGCCGTGACCGAGGTTCGGCCTGGCGCTGTACAATGCCGCGATTGCCTGAGCGAGATCGATGAAAATTCAAGACCATTACCTGGACCAAGCCCACCAAGTCCCATCGCCGAACTGCGACGACAGGCCTGATGCGCAAGACATCTCGCTACTGGTCATTCATTGCATCAGCTTGCCGCCGGAACAATTCGGCGGCCCCTATATCGATCAATTGTTCTGCAACCAGCTGGACCCCGACAGCGATCCTTATTTCCAGGCAATTTACCAACTGCAGGTGTCCGCTCACTTGCTGATCCGTCGCGACGGCAGCATCCGGCAATATGTACCCTTCAACCGCCGCGCCTGGCATGCCGGAGTTTCGAATTATCAAGGCCGCGAACGGTGTAACGATTTCTCTATCGGTATCGAGCTGGAAGGTTCGGTAACCCAACCTTACACCGACGCGCAGTACATACAATTAGCCAAAGCAGTCAAAACCTTAATGGCAACCTACCCTGGCTTATCGGCGCAAAGAATTGCCGGCCACAGCGACATTGCCCCGCTACGCAAGGCCGACCCCGGCCCATTGTTCGACTGGCAACGTTTTTACGATTTACTTAACTGACGCAATAGCCGAGTCGCTGCCGAAACAGCTAGTCGGAGGGCGGCGCCAAATGCACCGATTTCATGATGTCCAGCAATTCCTGATACTGGGTTTGTAACGGCCCCAACTCGGCTTCCAATTGGGCGATACTTTCCGCCAAACCGCCTTTGGATTCGTTAATTTTGCGCAGCATGATCAACCGACTTTCGATCTGCTTTTTGTGGTCTTTGATCTGGTGCATCAACGGCGACAATACGCTGTTGCTCCAGGTTACGGCGTCGCGTTGCGCCTGCTGCAATATGTTGCGGGCTTTGGCGATCAGCGTGCTGTAAAGCTTGTTTACCACGACGCTCTGCTCAGTCATCGTCGTTCGGGCGCTATTGCGAAACGCCTCGCCTTCCTCGAAAATCTGCTCCAATTCAAATTGATGCTGTTTGATCGAAAACAGCTGCGGCTCGATTTCCTTGAAACCGTATTCGTCCTGGAATTTCTTGTGAATTGCCTTGATCAGGCGCCGGGTCTCCTCGGTTAAATCCACCGAATCCTGCAATAAGTCGCGCAACTCGTCGAACAACTTGCGCATGTTCTGTTTCATGCCGTAGGTAGTCAGGCTTTTGCTCATATCCTCTTTGGTACGGCGAATGATCTCGTCGATTTTCTCTTTTGCGAACGAATCGATCAGCATTTTCGCCTGAACGGCAAACACTTTGCGACTGGCCTGAAAGTTCTCGATATTCGCCATATAAGTGTTTTGCCGATCGCGGGTTTCCGCCATCAACTTGCCGGTCAACTCCTGATTTTCGAAATCGACCTGCTTGAATTCTTCCAACTGCTTCTGGGCGTGATTGATCTTGGCATCCATCAGCTTCACCGATTCGCTGATCAAGAAACCGATCTCTTTGTCCACAACACCTTTCAGGATATCGCGACGCTGATTCAAAATGTCTTCGGAAAGGTAGTTCTCCAATTGCCGCAGCCGGCTTTTTTCCAACAAGGCTTCGTCGCCTTTGACTTTTGCCAGCAATGCCTGCTTGGCGGACACCGGGAAAATCACGTCTTTTTCCAGGTTTAGAATCGTCGCCGAGGTTTCGATCTGCTTCTGGATCGCGGCTTCGTAACCGGTTTCTCCGGCCAAGTCGTCCCACATCGAATCGATTTTATTCATCACCACCGCCAAGCCCTGGCGACGGTTACCGCGGGAACTGCAAACGTGGCTCTTCCACATTTCCAAATCGCTTTTGGTCACGCCGGTATCGGCCGCCAACACGAAAACGATGGCCTGGGCGCTGGGCAACATGCTCAGGGTCAACTCCGGCTCGGTACCCAATGCGTTCAGGCCCGGGGTATCCAGAATACACAATCCCTCCTTCAGCAGCGGATGCGGAAAGCTGATCATCGCGTGACGCCAGCACGGGACTTCCACGGCTTCCGGGTTGATGATGCCCTGTTCGGCGGCTTCGCGTTCGTTCCAGAGCCCGAGTTTGTCGGCCATATCCTTGGACACTTTTTTCGTCGCAATCAACTCGCGGAAGGCTTCCTGCATCTGGGTTGGCGAGTCGCAATTCAAATCGATTTGGGTCCACCGATCCGGGTTACGCTTATAGTCCATCAGCGAAATGTCTTCCAAACGGCTTTCAATATTCAACAACCGGATGTAACTGCCGCCTTTCTCGTCCCAAAACAATTCGGTGGGCGACATCGTCGTGCGTCCCGGCGAGGACGGTAACAGACGTACGCCGGTTTCGGCGAAGAACAGCGAGTTGATCAATTCGGTTTTGCCGCGGGAAAACTCGGCGACGAACGCCAGCGTCACACGGTCGTTATGCAAGCCCTGTAAAATATTCAGCAACGTATCGGTGCTTTGCGGGTCGTTAAACCGATACCGATTGCGCCAGTCGCGATACATCTCGATGCCTTGAATCAGTTGTTCACGCCAATGCGTGTATTCGTGCAACTGTTCTTTAAATTCCAGAGTTCTCATTGCTCGCCTTTGTGCTGACTGTACTCGATGTAAGGGCTAATAATAACGGCTAAGTGTAGACCAATAATCCACAAGCATTTCGCCGGTAACTCGCGTCGCGGCTCAAATTCCGTATTGCTGGCGGTAAGCGCGAATCACCGGCAATTTCCCGGCAAATGCCGGCTCTTGATTAATAAACTCGATGATGTCCGCCAAACCGATAATTGCCAGCACCGGAATATCGAATTGAGCCGAGACTTCCTGCACTGCCGACAACTCGTTCTGGCCTTTTTCCTGGCGATCCAACGCGATAACCACGCCGGCCACGGTGGCGCCGGCCGCACGAATAATGTCTACCGATTCCCGCACCGAAGTCCCGGCGGTAATCACGTCGTCCAGAATCCAGACCTTGCCTTGCAGTGGTGCACCGACCAGGGTGCCGCCCTCGCCATGGTCTTTGGCTTCTTTGCGGTTAAAGGCAAACGGAATATCCGCTTTTAACCGGGAATAAGCGATCGACGTCGTGCTGACCAACGGGATGCCCTTATACGCCGGGCCGTACAGCACATCGACTTCGACCCCGGCGTTAATCAAGGTTTGCGCGTAAAATTGGCCCAACTTATCAAGTTGGGCGCCGGTATTGAATAAACCGGTATTAAAAAAATAAGGGCTGATCCGCCCCGACTTTAATTGAAATTCGCCGAATTTCAGTACACCGCACGCCAAAGCGTACTGAATAAACTGTTTCTGGTAATCGAGCATGGTAGGAATATTACGAGTTAATGGCATTGTTGCCCGGGTCTTGAATCCCGTTCGGGCTGAGCATGTCAAGCTAGAACCGCCTTGGACTTCGAGATACTCAGCCCGAACGGGATACTAGTAACAAAAAATCCGGGTGAACAATTATAACCGCGCCCCTCTAATCGATAAATTTTTCTAGGACCAAATCCAACAGATCCCAGCCTCGCTCGGTACAGGCGTAGTGGTTTTCTTGTCGACTCAAAAGGCCTTGCTGCAGACATAGCGACAATCCAGGCTGTAAGCTGACTGCCGTTAATCCGGTGGCTGCGCGAAAGTGCGCCAAATCGAAACCGGCTTTCAAGCGCAATTGATTCATCAAGAACTCCAGTGGCAATTGGCCGACCGCTATCGGCTCCGCGATTGCCGTCCAATCGCGGCGCAAATACTGCTCCGGACTCCTTGGTTTGACGGTACGTACGATATCGTCCGGCAAACGGCGACTGATTTTGCCGTGGGCGCCGGCGCCAATCCCCAAGTAATCGCCGAATTGCCAATAGTTTTTATTGTGGCGGGATTGCCGTCCAACCTGGGCGTAAGCCGAAACTTCGTACTGTTGAAAACCGTGATCTGCTAATAAGCTCTGGCAACGCTTCTGCGCGGCGAATATTTCGTCGCCGTCCGGCAATTGTGGCGGAAATTTGTGGAAGTAGGTATTGGGCTCCAACGTCAACTGATAAAACGAAATATGCGTCGGCGCCAGATTGATCGCGGTTTGCACATCAGCCAGCATCTGGTCTGGACTTTGTTCCGGCAAACCGAACATCAGATCCAGATTGAAATTGTCGAACCCTGCCTGAATCGCAATCTCCGATGCCGCCATGGCTTCCGCGGAGGAGTGCACCCTTCCCAGAACTTGCAAGTGATGGTCAGAAAAAGTTTGGATGCCCACAGATAAGCGGTTGATGCCCAAAGCGCGGAATTCGGCAAATTTGGCACTCTCGAAGGTTCCCGGATTGGCTTCGAGCGTGATCTCGCAATCGGCGGTCAGCCCTGCCAGCTGTCTTATCCCGGCGAACAAGCGGTTGAGCGCGTCCGGCGAAAACAAGCTGGGTGTACCTCCGCCCATAAAAATACTTGCGATTTCGCGCGGCGTTGCCAGCAAATTCAAATCCGCTTGCAAGTCGGCCAGCAAGGCATCGACGTAAAGCTGTTCAGGGATTGGTTGTTTGACGGCGTGGGAATTGAAGTCGCAATAAGGGCATTTGCGGATGCACCACGGAAAATGAATGTACAGACCTAAGGGTAGCAAAGGTGTATGCCTTACCAAACCCCGGTATTCGCCATAGAGACCCAGGGCTCTTGCGGGGGCAAAGCGGCGCCTTTTTGCAGCAACTCGATGGAAATCTGGTCCGGCGAGCGAATGAAGGCCATAAAGCCATCCCGCGGCGGGCGGTTGATGGTGACACCTTGATCCGCCAGCTTTTGGCAGCTTGCGTAGATGTCGTCGACTTCGAACGCCAGATGGCCGAAATTGCGGCCGCCGGTGTAATCCTCAGCATCCCAGTTATAGGTCAATTCCAACAGTGGAGCACCGTTCGCGCCGCCGCGTTCCCGATCTAACGGCGCAGCCAAATACACTAAAGTAAACCGGCCTGACTCGTTATCCAGCCGCCGAATTTCCGTCAAACCCAGCTTATTGCAATAAAAATCCAGCGATTCGGCAAGGTCTCGCACCCTCACCATAGTGTGTAAATAACGCATGCTTACGATCCCGGCAATAAAACGGCAATTATGACCGAGACGGAAACGAAATTTGTATTTTTTGAACGGATTTACTTGCCGTATTGCTCGATCAGGCCGGCGATCGCTTGCAACGGCACTTCTTGCTGCACAGCGCCCAACTTCACCGCTTCTCTGGGCATGCCGTAGACCACGCAGGTTTTTTCATCCTGGCCTGCTGTGCGGGCTCCGGCCGAGTGCATTTCTTTCAAACCCCGCGCGCCGTCGTCCCCCATACCGGTCATAATGATTCCAAACGCATTTTTACCGGCCCATTTCGCTACCGAACGAAACAACACATCCACCGACGGCCGATGCCGATTGACCAACGGCCCGTCCTGGACTTCGACCACGTATTGGGCACCACTACGCAAGATCGACATATGTTTGCCGCCCGGTGCAATCAAGGCCCGCCCCGGTATTACCCGGTCGCCGCTGACGGCTTCTTTGACTTCAATTTCGCAAATACTGTTAAGTCGGGCGGCAAAGGCGCCGGTAAACTTCTCCGGCATATGCTGTACGATCACAATTCCCGGCGCGATCCGGGACAACTGAGTCAAAACCACTTCCAAAGCCTGGGTTCCGCCGGTCGACGTGCCGATTGCAACCAGTCGGTCGGTAGTGGCAGCCATCGCCGAGGCATGCCCGACGCCTCCCGTTCCGGTTGCGGCCGAGTCCATGGTTTTCACCGGCTTCGCGTGAGAGGCCATCGTCATCGCTTTCATGCGCCGCATATCGGTCATTGCCGCTGCTTTCACGGCGTGAACAATATCGCCGCAGTCGTCCTCCAAAAACGACTTCAAGCCGGCTTTCGGTTTGGTCACGATACCGGTAGCGCCTGCAGACAGCGCTTGCATCGTCGTCTCGGCACCTTTTTCAGTCAACGTCGAGCAAATTACCACCGGCGTCGGCCTAACCGACATAATCTTCTTCAGGAAGGTAATACCGTCCATTCGCGGCATTTCCACATCCAGCACAACCACATCAGGCCAGTCCTGATTCATTTTTGCCATCGCAAAAATCGGGTCGGATACCGAACCGATGACATCGATATCGGCCGACTTACTTAGAATTTGCGTCAACACTTGGCGCACAACCGCCGAATCGTCGACGATCAGCACTCTGATTTTCTTCTCGCTCATATTCTCACTCGCTCAAGCCCCTTTCGAAACGTGCTTCATCCAGACATGGCCGCTCCACAAATCGAAAATCACATTGCGGTGACCAGTTCCGCCCAAGTGCTCCGCTTTGATCTTAAAGCCATGATGTGCCAGCAATTCCCTAGCGGCTATCACATTGTTATCGGAAACGCTGAGCCGGTTAGGCTTGGCTTGTCCGGGGAACTGGTCCCCTCCGCCGAACACTTTTACTTCGTAATCCTTTGGCGAAGTTTTGGACTTCCGCAACTCCTGCATAAACATCAATACCGCTTCATCTGCATAACGCCCGTCCAACTCGTTGGACCGTTGCTGGCGCCGGCTTCCCGGCAACATAAAATGGCACATGCCGCCGATATGCAATGCGGGATGCCACAATGTGATTGCAACGCAAGAACCCAGAACCGTGCGAATTCTGGTCTCCCTGTCGCCGAAATACAGTTCCCCCGGTTGTAAAAAAATCTCCAGAAAAAATTCCGGCTTGCTCATGCCTCTCCTAAAATCAAGCTTCTACCGGCTTGCGGTAGATGGATGGCGTCACTATCTGCAAATCGGTTTTCATCCCGTTCAACGATTCGGAGTGGCTGACATAAAAGTAACCACCCGGCAGCAAATATTTAGTAATTCGCTCAAGCAAACGTTGTTTGGTTTCCATATCGAAGTAAATCATGACATTACGTAGAAAAATCACGTCGAACATCTCCATCTTGGGCAAGTTCCCAATCAAATTGGCATAGATAAATTTGACATGCTTGCGCAAAGCCGGATCGATCAAAAAATATCCGTCGAACTCGCCGGTACCTTTCAAACAATATTTTTTAAGTAACGATGGCGGAATCTTTTCCGAACCGTGAGTCGGGTACAAACCTCGCCTGGCCTTCTCCAAAATCCGGTTGGAAATGTCGGTCCCGACGATTTCCCATGGCCCTAGCCGGGCATGATCGGCCAACAACATCGCCAAGGTGTAAGCTTCCTCACCGCTCGAGCTGGCCGCACTCCAGACTCTGAACGTCCTGCTAGGCGAATGATTCGGCAGAATATGCTGAGTCAAATATTCGAAATGTTTGGGCTCACGAAAAAAATATGTTTCGTTCGTGGTCAACAAATCGATCGCCATCGTCGTTTCGTTTTCGAATCCGGGCCGGCCGAACAAACGAAAATATTCGGTATAGCTGGTCAAGCCATGATGGCGTAGGCGTTTTTCCAAACGCCCAACCACCATCGCCTGCTTATTGTCGTTGAGCACGATTCCCGCGCGCTTGTATAAAAAATCCTTGATCCAGACAAACTCATGTTGTTGCAAGACAGGAGCCGACCCGGATTGATGACTAATGGCCGCCATTGCGTCCTCCCTAATCGGCTATTCCTTCCTGAGCAAACCCGGAAACCGTCTGCCCCAGCGCGGCCATTTCATCCACCGATAGCACTTTGTTAACGTTCAACAAAATTACGAAACTGCTATCGCACTTTGCCATGCCGTTAATGAAATCCGGCCGGATACCGGCGCCGAAACTTGGCGGTGGCTCGATATCCTGATTACCGATATCCACCACCTCGTTGACCGCGTCGACGATGATGCCGATATCCTGGCTATGCTCGTCTTCCTGGTCGCTCGTTGCCGTCTCGACGATCACAATACCGGTACGCTTGGCAATTTGAGTTGCACCTTTGCCGAATCGGGCCAACAAGTCGATTACCGGCACCACGCTACCGCGCAGATTGATCACGCCGCGCACAAAAGACGGCATCATCGGTACTTCGGTCAGTTGGCCGTAATCGATAATTTCCTTGATATTCAAAATCCCCAGCGCATAAACCTCGCCGCCAAGGACAAATGTCAAATACTGGCCTGCAGTAGCTACGGACTCTACTGCCACCGGCAGTTGGCTTGATGTTGTCGCGATTGCACCCATGCCGACCTCCTAGAAACGTTCGAACTGGCTGAGGTCGAATTCGGCTTCGCCTTCGTCGTGGGACGCAGGACTCGAGACCGGCTTGACCTTTGCCACCCGCCGCGAGGCTTTCGCGCTGCTGCGCGACCCGCTGCTGTTGCCGTGGCCGATTTTGAAGAAGGCCATCAGCGTTTGCAGTTGTTCCGACT
>NZ_JBVVNO010000013.1:36661-99350 GCF_056850255.1 Methylomonas sp. Uni0011 | reverse complement strand
GTACAGATGAAAAATGCTTTTTGCCGTATCCAGACCCACCACGTTACTATTCATTTCGGACTCCTCGTCGCTCCGTTTAAATTCTCTGGCGCAGTATGACACCGCGTGGGGTGGGGAGGAGTCCATGTCATCATCCTAGGGCAGCTAAGAGTTGTGCCATGTATTCTGATGCCCGCAAACTAGTAATTAAGTGGTGTCCGTATATTCCCAGGCTGATGTTCATTCGCACGACAACGGCTTGGTCAGCATCGGATTTTCCTGTCTGTCTATCTTCGTCGATTAGAAACGATGTTCGGTAATAGTCAAATCGCCGCCATTCAACCACTTCGCCGGTCTGACCGCAACGGGGCTTGCCGGCAAGCAAAATAGTTAACCCCATGGCCGACTATTGCCGCCGCGTTGCAACCCGCTAGCGCACGGCGTCAACGATAGCCGGAAAGCTCCCGGCGCATGTCGTCGAGTTGCCGTTCGTGGAAGTACAGGTCTTGGCGGTGGTGATCGTAGTGGCGGTCCAGGTCTCGCAGTTCGCTGCGCAGTCGGTCGCGCTCTTTGTCGGTCAATTTGCTGTCGCGCAAACGGCTTTCCTTGTCGGACAAGTCGCTTTGCAGCTGGTCCAGTTCGTTGCGGTCTTCGTAAACGGCATAGGCCGCGGCGTTGTAACGGGCAAATTGGCTGTCGATGGCCGGTGGACAGACGTGTTGGTAGCCGCGGCCGTTGAGGCCTTCGGTGAACGCGTTGTCCAGCCGGCAATAATCTCGCAGGCCTTGGTCGCGGCCGGCGAAATAAGCTGCCTGGTCGACGACGATGCCGTGTTCGCGGCAGGCGTCGGCGTGGTCGGCCAGCCGAGCGCCGGGCTCGCCGCCGAGACCGTCGCGTATGCCGACGCCGAACCAGTCGCCGCGCAGGCAGTCTTCCCGGCTCAGGCTGGCGCAACCGGAATCAAACAATAAACCAAGTAAAGCCGCCGCCAGGTAAACGCTGCGGCGGAATCGGCGGCGGATACATTTAAGCGGCAGGTTCATCGCGGTCCAGTGCCGAGTCGCGCAGCGGCTCTTTCATGGTTACGGCAACGCACAATGCCAGTGCGGCGCAGCCGCTGACGTAATAACCGAACCAATCCGGGTGGCCCTGGCTTTTCAGCCATAAGGCCAGATATTCGGCGCTGCCGCCGAACAGGGCTACGGTCAGCGCATACGGAAAACCGACACCCAGGGCGCGAATCTGGACCGGAAACAATTCGGCTTTGACGATGGCGTTGACCGACGAGTAGCCGGAGGTAATCAGTAACGCGCACAGGTACCAGGCCAATGCGGTTTCGACGCTGCGCGCCTGCGCCAGCAACGACAGTAGGGGTGCGGTGCATACCGTGGCGCCGATGCCGAAACCGATCAGCAGCGTGCGGCGGCCGACGTAATCGGAAACCAGGCCGAAGATCGGTTGGAGCGCCATGAACCCCAACAGGCCCAGGCTGCAGATCAGCGTGGCGTCGTCTTTGCTGAAGCCGCTGGTGTTGACCAGAAATTTTTGCATGTAGACGGTAAAGGTGTAGTAGGACACGGTGCCGCCGGCCGTCAGGGCGACGACGGTGAAGACCGCGCGCGGGTGGCGTGCCAGTTCCCGCAATGCGGTCCGGCGGCCGGGATGCTGGCGGCAATTGGCAAAGGCGCTAGTTTCGGCCATGTTGCCGCGCAGCCAGAGTGCGAGCACGGCCAGGGTACCGCCGACGACGAACGGAATCCGCCAGCCCCAGGCGTGCAGTTGTTCGCTGCTTAACAGGTAGCGTTGCAGCAGCATCAACAATCCCAGGGCCAGCAACTGGCCGAGCACGATCGTCACGTATTGAAAGCTGGAATAGTAACCGCGGTGCTTGGCGCCGGCCATTTCGCTGAGGTAGGTGGCCGAGCTGCCGTATTCGCCGCCGATACTGAAGCCTTGCAGCATGCGGGCAAACAGCAATAGCGCCGGCGCCCAGTTGCCGATTTCGGCGTAACCCGGCGCGCAGGCGATGATCAACGAGCCCAGGCACATCAGGCTCACGGATAACAGCAGCGCGCTCTTGCGGCCTTTGCGGTCGGCCAGACTGCCGAGCAGCCAGCCGCCCAGCGGGCGGAACACGAAACCGACGGCGAATACTGCGGCGTTATTCAGCAATTGCGCGGTTTGGTCGCCTTCCGGAAAGAACAGCGGGGCAAAGTACAGGGCAAAGGCGGCGTAGATGGCCCAGTCGAAATATTCGACCAGATTGCCGGCGGAGCCGCTCAAAATGTAACGCAGGCGCTGCCGGTGCGACAGCGTCAGGTTGGCGGGCTGAAGTGCGGCGAAAGATTCCATCCCTGCGCCTCGTCGGCCTTATTCGGCGGCGGGAGCTGGCTGAGCGGGTTTGGCTGCGGCTTTTTTCGGCTTTTTTTTCTGCGACCGGTATTTCAGCCGTTGCGCCTGGGTGGCGTTGTCCTTGGTGACGCGGCCGGCTTCGTTACCGTTCAGATCGACCCGAATCGCGCCTTCGACCATGCAGGCCCAATAGCGGTTGCCGGTACACCAGGTTTTGATCGCTTCTAACAAGGCTTCCTTGGCGATGCCGAGTTGTTCGGACTGTTCGACCAAGTCGTTGTGGATGCCGATTTTGAGCGGGACTTTCGGATTGGGGCTTTTGGGGAAGATGGCCGGAAAACGTTTCTGCAACTGGCCGATGGTTTGCACGACCGGGTCGACGTCAGCGCTCGGCGCTTGGTGCTGCTTTTTCTGCTCTTGCTTTTTCGCTTTTTCGGCGGCGGCCTGTTGCGCCAGTTGATCCCGCAGCGATGCTAATTGTTCGAAGCCCATACGCAAACCGATAATGTACTGAAAAACGCGCATTGTACAACGATGCGGGCGGCGGTGAAATTTGCCGCGCATTTCATGCGGTTTAGTTCGGCATTGATCCGGCTGAATGGCAGCGGTTTGCGGCTTAATTTATTTTTACATTCGGCAGACGGCGATTTACTTTATTTTGGGCATACTTGAGACTATGACTTGGATCTTTTTATGTTACCCGCGCCGGAGTTTCACACCGATGTCCGTTTTTTCGAAGTTTTCTCCAGGATTTCGCCTGGTTTTGGCAACTGCACTCCTGACCATGCTCGGTGCCTGTTCGTCCCGTCCGTCGCTGCCGGATATGGAAGATCAAACGGCAAAACTGGACCAAATGCTTCGCTCCGGCGCCTACCAACCGGCTGGCAGTTTCGAGTTGGATTCGGCGCACGATCTGTGGGTGCACGACGGCGTCGAGCTGGATGTGGAAATGCTTGCGCCGAAAATGTCTGGCCGTTATCCGCTGGTGATTTATCTGCCCAGTATCGGCGAAGACGCAAGGGCCGGTAAGCTGTGGCGGGAAAATTGGGTCAAGGCCGGTTATGCGGTATTCAGCTTGCAGCCGGTGGAAATCGCCCAGGCTTTGAAACAATTGGAAGCCGAGCGTAAGTTCGACCTGCCGGATGAGGATGCCTTCGGCCCGGTCGAGGAACTGGATGCAGAAAGCCCGCCGGCGCGGGAACCCGGCGGCGACTCCTGGTTCGGCGAAAAACGACCGCGGCAATCGCGTTCCGCGCGCAGCAGCGAATTGCATTACGTCGGCCATCAATATTTTGCGCCGGAGCGTTTGAAGAGCCGGCTCGGGCATTTGTATTGGGCTTATCGGCAACTGAAACTCCGGGCCGAGATGCACGTGCCGGTATTTGCCGCGGCGGATTTTTCCAAAGTGGTTTTGGCCGGTTACGATTTGGGCGGGCAAACCGTTTCCGCTGCCGCCGGAGAAGCGTTCGCAGCCGACATGCCTGACCGCGGCGATTTGCAGCCGCTTGCGGCCATCGTGTTGAGTCCGTCGGTGGATTTGGCCGAAGGCCAAGTGCGCGGCCGGTTTCAAAAGTTATCCTTGCCGATGTTGAGCGTTACCGGTAGCGAAGACAACGATCCGTATGCGATCAGCTCGGCGCCGGTCAGAACCGCTTTGTGGGAATACGCGCCGGCCGGCGGCAAATACTTATTGCTGTTGCAGGATGGTGGGCATAAGCTACTGGCGGGGGCGGAACCGGGCGGCCGTTTCGCAGCGGCGGACCGGCGCAGTGACGCGGCGATGGCTGGAGAGCCTCCGATTGGAGGCGGTCGCCGTCGCGGTGGCGCGGGCGGACCGCCGGGCGCTAGCAGTTCCTGGTTCGGCAGTTCCCGCAGCGAAGAAGTCCGGCGGGAGCAGGGCTATAAACACGTTGCCGCCGTCATCGGCACCACAACCGCGTTTTTGGACATGATCGTTAAAAACGATGCGTTCGCCCAAGCATGGTTGCAGGAAAAAGCCAATCCCTGGTTAGGGCGCAGCGGCTCGTTAAAGACGCGTTAACCGGCCACGGCCGGCAAATTACGCCGGCTGCCCAGCGGCGGTTAGCCAGCGCGCCCGCAGCCGGTCGCGGTGGATATACAGCCACTGGATGGCGATGATCGGAATGCCGGATTCGATTTCGCGGCGTTCCAGCATCGCGAACACTTCGTCGAATTTGATAGCGCTGACCCGGATGTCCTCGTCTTCCTCGTCCAGGCCGTGAATGCCGCCGACACGACTGCTGTCGACCCGGCCGCAATACAGCGTGATCCATTCGGAAGCGCCGCCCGGCGTCGTGAAAAATTGCTGAATCTCGATCAATTCCAGAATTTCGCAGCCGGCTTCTTCCCGCGCTTCGCGGTAAGCCACTTCTTCGGCGGTTTCGCCTTCTTCTATGGCACCGGCCACGATCTCCAACAGCCAGGCCCGTTGCGGCTGCAAGATCGCGCCGACCCGGAACTGCTCGATGATGACGACTTCGTCGCGGTCGGGGTCGTATAGCAGCACCGCCACGCAATTGCCGCGGCGGAACAATTCCCGCGTCAGCGGCTGGCTCCAGCCGCCGTTGAACAGCGTGTGCCGCAGCGTATATTGCTCGAGCCGGAAAAAGCCGTGGTAGACGGTGCGGCAATCCAGTATTTCGAAGCGTTTGTCGCTCATCGGCCGTAGGTCACCCGGTAGATTACGCCCAGGCTGTCGTCGCTGATCAGCAAGCTGCCGTCCGGCAGTTGCAGCACGTCGTTGGGCCGACCTAATACTTCGCCTTTCGGCGTCAGCCAGCCGCTGATGAAGGGCTGTTCGTTGTAGGGCTGGCCCTCACGGAATTTGACGACGTCGACTTGGTAGCCCTGCGGTTGGCTGCGGTTCCACGAGCCGTGTTGCGCCACGATCAGTTGCCGGAAATAGACGTCGGGGAATTGTTTGCCGGTATAGAAGCGCATGCCCAGCGGCGCGATGTGAGCCTTGTAGCGCCAGGCCGGCGCCGTATATTTGTAGCATTGTTTGCCGGCGCCGAATTCCGGGTCGGCAATATTGCCGCCATGGCAGTAGGGAAAACCGAAGTGTTGGTTGGTCGGGGTCCATTCGTTCAGCTCGTCCGGCGGCAGGTCGTCGCCCAGGTGATCGCGACCGTTGTCGTTGAAAAACAAATGGCCGGTCCGGGTTTCCCAATCAAAACCGACCGTATTGCGGATGCCGCGCGCCAATATTTCCAGACCGCTGCCGTCGCGGTTCATCCGCAACAAGGAACCGTAGATCGGTTGCTCCGGATCGCAGACGTTACAAGGCGCACCGACCGCGGTGTACAGTTTGTTATCGGGGCCGACGCGCAAATATTTCCAGCCGTGGTGGCGGTCGGACGGAAATTGGTCGTATACGGTCACCGGTTTCGGCGGATTAGCCAGCCGCATACCGATTTCGTCGAAGCGAATGATGCGTTGGATTTCGGCCACGTACAGCGAGCCGTCTTTGTAAGCGACGCCGTTCGGCAGGTTGAGCTGTTCGGCGATGACGAAGCGCTGGTCGGCTACGCCGTCGCCGTCCTTGTCTTGCACGGCATAGACGTTGCCTTGGCGGGAACCGACGTAGACCACGCCCTTGTCGCCCAATGCCATTTGCCGGGCGTTGGGCAGATTGTCGGCAAAAATCCGGATATTGAACCCCGGCGGCAAGTGCAATTGTTTTAACACCGCCTCGTGTTCCGGGCTGGCGGCCAGGGTCGGCAAGCTGGTAAGCATGAGCAATAGCAGGGACTTTATTCTTTTCATTTTTATCTGCCTCTGAGTAAACTTTGAATGATGTTATCACTCTATAACCTTGAATTTAATCTTTTGGCGCCCCAAATCGCCACCACACCATAACAACACAGGAAAGTTACGCCATGATGAGAATATTGCTGTTTTTGGCTACCAACGTGGCCATCATGATTGCGATCAGCATCATTTTTAACGTTTTAGGCTTGAAAGGCGCGCTGGACGCTCAAGGCGTAAATCTGAATATCGAAGGTTTGCTGGCGACTTCCGCCGTGTTCGGTATGACTGGTTCGGTCATTTCGCTGTTCATGTCGAAATGGTCGGCAAAAAGCGCGATGGGCGTGCATGTGATCGAGCAGCCGCAAAACCAGACCGAACAGTGGTTGGTCAGCGTGGTAGCGCGCCAAGCGCAAATGGCCGGTATCGGCATGCCGGAAGTCGGTATTTTCGACGCGCCGGAAGCCAACGCGTTCGCGACCGGAGCCAATCGCGACAACGCTTTGGTCGCGGTCAGTACCGGTTTGCTCAGGAGCATGAATGCCGACGAAGTCGAAGCGGTGGTGGGTCACGAGATCAGCCACGTCGCCAACGGCGATATGGTGACCATGGCCTTGATGCAGGGCGTAGTCAACACCTTCGTCTATTTCTTCGCCACCATCATCGGTTATGTGGTTGACCGGGCGGTGTTCAAAACCGAACGCGGTTACGGTCCGGCATACTACATCACCCAAATGGTCGCGCAAATTGCGTTGTCGATTTTGGCTTCGATGTTGGTGATGTGGTTCTCGCGTTACCGCGAATTCCGAGCCGATGCTGGTGGTGCCCAATTGGCCGGCCGGCAGAAAATGATCAGTGCCTTGCGCGCTTTGCAGCGTGCGCACGAACCCGCACAATTGCCCGGCGAGTTGGCGGCATTTGGGATTAACGGCGGCGGCGTGCAACGTCTGTTTATGAGCCACCCGCCGTTGGAAGAGCGGATCGCCGCATTGCAAAACGCTCGTTAAGCGATTTAAAGGCCGGTCCGGTCGTCGCTTCCGGGCCGGCCTTGTTTATGGTCAACCAATTCATCCGCTTTAGACTCGATCTGAGTTACGACCGGTTTCTGGCTGTTTATCAAGGTCACGCCAAAACCATCAGCGTTCTAGCCGATGACGGCCGGCGCGTTCAGTTTCCGGCCGGCAATATTCAACGTTATCTCACCAAAAACGGCATTCAGGGCTATTTCGAAATGGAACTGGGGCCGGCTAACAAATTCGTCGCGCTGCGCCGGCTGGACTAGCCCGGCCTCGATTCCGCAGCCGGACTCAAACCTTGGCGGCCTTCGCCCGGTACATGGCTTGGTCGGCCTGTCTGATCAACTCGTCCCAGGATTGTTTGCCGCGGCGGTAAATCGCGGTGCCGATGCTGACATCCAGCGTCAGGTAGCCAATGGCCGAGGCGTAGGGCGCGATCAGGTTTTCGTAGACTTTGTCGATTACCGCGTTTAACTGTTCCGAATTTTCAATGTCGGTCAGCAACACCAAAAACTCATCCCCGCCGTAACGGCAAGCGGTATCGCAATTGCGAATGCAGGTTTGCAGACGGTTGGCGACCTCGCTCAACAGACGGTCGCCGGCCGCGTGGCCTAAGGTGTCGTTGACAGCTTTGAAATCGTCCAGATCGATGAACAGCAACGCGAGTTGCGATTGTTGACGGTTTGTCCGAGCCATCGCTTGCTGCAGCCTGTCTTGCAGCAATGTCCGGTTTGCCAGGCCGGTCAGTGCGTCGTGATGGGCCGCATGCAAGGCCTGGTGGTAATGTTCACCGGCTTCTTGCAATTGTTGGCTGAGTTCGGCTCGGTCGGCATTCAACGCTTCGATTTGCCGTTTCGCGTCGGCCAGTTGGCGTTGGCTCAAAGCCAGGGCTTTCTGCAATTCGGCGATTTCCGCGAAGTTTTGGTTCAGCGGTTCGCATTTGCCGGGAGCTGTGCCGCACGAGGTTGGCTTCAGCCATTGCGAGGCCGCAATATTGTCGGAACAGGAAAATGCTGGAATCGGGTTCAAAAAAAGATTGGGTTCGTTTTTCATGGTCAGCTCTGTCGGTAAAGGGATTGTGTAGGCCGTTTTCCGGCGACTTTTTTACCGTATCGATCAAGAGCCGTGCCATTGCGGATTTAATCGAATCAAGATGCTGCAATTCATTGAAATGAAATTGTTTTTATTGTAAGGCGTGGCGGGAACGCTGCTCCGGCAACCCTAGGATTGGCGCAACGGAGACGAAATATCGCCAAGCGCACGATATTTCGTATATTTAACGCGGTCGAGCACTTGGTCTTGGCGGGCAAGTTAGCGTTGGCGAAACCGGATGTCGCCGAACAGTTCCTTCAATTCTCTCGGTTGGCAGCGCCAATATTGCCGTGGCGCGTCAACCTGTGCGCCGAGTTTCGCCGCGGCATGCCAGGGCCAGCGCGGATCGTACAAAATGCCGCGAGCGATCGCGACCAAGTCGGCCCGGCCTTCGGCAATTATGGCTTCGGCCGCTTCCGCTTCGGTAATCAAACCCACTGCAATCGTCGGCAACCCGCAGCCGGCACGAATCGCTTCAGCCAACGGCACTTGGTAGTTGGGGCCTAACGGGATTTTCTGTTGCGGCGACAGGCCGCCGCTGGAGACGTGAATGAAGGCGCAACCGCGCGCTTTCAATTCGTTGGCAAACACGATGCTTTGCTCGACATCCCAGCCGCCGGCCACCCAATCGGTGGCCGAAATCCTGACTCCGATCGGTATTCGCTCGGAAACCGCGCTACGCATCGCCGCAAATACCGCCAGCGGAAAGCGCATCCGGTTTTCCAGCGAACCGCCAAATTCGTCATCCCGCAGGTTGGCCAGCGGCGACAAAAACTGGTGTAACAGATAGCCGTGTGCGGCGTGGATTTCGATCGCGTCGATACCGATCTGTTGCGCCCGTTGTGCCGCCGATACGAAAGCCTGTTCGATTTGCACCATGTCGAGCTGGCTCAGTTCCTGAGGTGGCATATCCTCGGGCATGAAAGCCAGTGGAGACGGGGCGACCGGCTGCCAGCCGCCGTCGTTTGCGCCCAACGGATGGCCGCCGTCCCATGGCGGCGCGGTAGAGGCTTTGCGGCCGGCGTGGGCGATTTGAATCGCAATCGGCATCGGCGAATAGCGCCGAATCGAATCCAGGATTTTACCCAAGGCCGTTGCGCAGGCGTCGGACCAAAGGCCGAGGTCGGCCGGCGAGATGCGGCCGCGGGCTTCGACTGCAGTGGCTTCGATGATCAGCAGCCCGGCGCCGGACAGTGCCAGATTGCCGAGATGGATCTGGTGCCAATCGGAGGCTATGCCGTCGACGGCCGAATATTGGCACATGGGGGCGATCACAATCCGGTTGGGTAAGGTAATCGGGCCTAAACAAAACGCTGTGAATAGTTGGCTCATGGCGTACGTCGGGAAGGTCTTGGTCGGTGAGGCGTGAGTCTATTGGCTGGCGGAGGGATTGGCAATATTGCCTGGCAGTACTGCCACACCTGTCATTCCGCTGCCAGTGCTGTCATTCCGGCATATTGAAAAAATTGATTGTGAACGGAGTCAAATAATTGATTCTAAAAATTTTATAGATATTGGCACAAGGCGTGCTTTGTATAGGGTTAAGGAATTCGTTCCGTACTATCCAACGTTATATTACTGATGCAAAGAAGGATGAAAAAAGTGGACAAATATTTGCCTGGATTACGCCTAGTCTTAATCGCTCTATCCCTAACCTTGTTTGCGGAACATGCTGTCTCCGCGACATTAATCGACGACTTTTCCGATTTTCAAGCAGTCGATAACGGTAGCGACGGTCCGGTGACCATCGTCGGTTCCGACTTGAACGGTATTACCCGCACGCTGACCGCGACCCCGTTTTCGAATGGCGATACCTCCGAGGTGGTGGTTGAAGCGGGTTTGCTGACCGTCAGCAACGGTCCGAGCGGTGGTATTGCCAGCGTTTTCTATAGCTTCGACACGATCGATCTGGCCTCATTGGCGGGTGCATTTACGTTTGCCACCGAATTTATGGATTTGAGCCACCAAGTGCAGTTGATTGCCAATGGCAGCTCGATTTTCGGCTTTACCGATTTGGGGCTGGGCCAGCATGTCATCGCCTTTACCCAGTTTTCCGATCCAGGCGTGTTTTCCAATTTGAATAGCTTAGAACTCAAATTTCAAGGAAGAGACGCTTGGGATGCGCAATTCAAGCTGTTAGCAACTTCTAACAACACGGTACCCGAGCCGCCGGTAGTCGCTCTGTTAGCGATCGGATTGCTGGCGACCAGCTTCAGATCGCCGAAAAAAAATGTTGCTCTTCAAGCTGTGAAGCGCGAATCCATTTCCGTTTAACGTCAGGACTATTCCCCATGTTTATAAAAGCCTTGAAATCCAGTTTGTCGGCGTTGTCGCTGCTCTGCACCCTGTTTATTACGCCTTATGCTGATGCCAGCGTCTTGACGATCGATAATTTTAGCCACGCCCAGACGGCGATTGACCGAGGCAATTCGGTTGGTAGTCCGACTACCGTCAATCAATTGACCGGTACCGATTTGACCAATGCCTCACGTACCTTTATTGCCGTAGCCAGCGGTACGACGTATGCCAATAAGGAAGAAATCGTTTCCGGCGGGAATGTATTGAAAATCGTCAACGGTGGTACTTCGGCCGGCACGGCGTCTATTATTTGGAATTTCGATCCGATCAACTTTAAGGCTTATGGCAACGCGATTTTGTTGGAGATATTGAGCATTGATTTGGGCGTAAAAGTTGAAATGGTCGCGAACGGAACTTCGACTAGCGGTGTGCAAAGTTTCAGCGGTCCAGGCAATTTTTGGCTCGGGTTCGACGCATTCAGCAATCCTGCCGTGTTTTCCAGCGTCAATAGTTTTCGCCTGAACTTTTCCGGCCCGGCAGCTTGGGACGGACAATTCCGGGTGTTGGCGACCACTACTCCGGTGCCCGTGCCTGCGGCATTCGTGTTGATGGGTAGCGTACTGTTGGGCGGACTCGGCATCCGGCGTCGACCAGGCCGCTAATTTCAGCCCCTAAAAAACCAGGCCCTGGGTTACAGGCCTGGTTTTTTGTTGTCTGCAGAATCACGTCGCTGCCCTTGTAATTTTCAGTACTGGGGGTGGAGCGCAGGCAATTTAGGTTTGGCATTGGACAAGCCTGTTTTACGCGGTAATTTCTTCAGTTAGCAAGGCTTTGCCTTGATAGAAAAATAACCGATTGCAGGGGAGAAACTTATGGGACCGTATTACCGCGCAACATCGCAAACCACAGGAGCGTTTTTCGACACGTTTTACCAACACCCGATTTTGATGTTGTTTCTGGTCGCCGGTGTGGTTGGCTTAGGTGTCTGGTTTTGGCGAAAATCCGGCAAGCCGTCCGCCTAGCATGGTGTTGCCGGCGGGTGAGTAATGGGCGAACGCTTTATCGCCGTACCGGCGATTGCTATTTAGACGGTTTCCGTTGGCTGTTGCGCCAAAAGTAAAACAAAGCCAGTGCGGTGGCGAGAGCTAACGCTGACAGCATGAATCTCGGCTCGGCTACCTGCAGAGAACGGTTGTCATCTTTGAATTTAAATTTGGTCAACACCCCTAAAGCCGGGTCGCTGATATCGATAGAGATGGATTTTGCCGGCAGGTTGAGTAGCTGAAGTTCGCTACCGTCGAAAGGTTTGTTGTTACGGGTATCGGTACTGACCATGCCCGGATACAGCGGAGTTTGCGCCAATTGCGCGACACTGAGTTTGCCGGCAATTTCTTGTTCCAGTTCTTTGCTGGTTTTACCGTCGGTTTTGATTCGGATTGGAGTTTGACCGTCGATGGCAATTGAGATTTCACCCTGAGAAGCCGAATGCGATTTTTTGGCGGTGAAGTCGTCCAAATATTCCACGTCGGCGGTATACACCAAATCAATCGCCACCTGCACACCCGCGCTGTTGAAACTTTTATCGGACAAGTCGTACTTAAGTGCTTGATTGGAATAGTCGCGAATCGTGACGTTGGTTACCGAATATCCGGCTTTGTTGGTAATCACCAGTTCTGGCTGTTCCTTGGGTTGGGCCACGGTGACCCCGCGCCAGTTAGGGTCGAGTTGGACCATGCCGTCCTTCATTGCGGTCCACAGCTTTTTGGCTATATAAGCCTCAGGTTTGTCGTGGTCCAATTTTGACGAGTTCAAAAAACTTAAACCGGTGGACCGGTAGGTTTCGCCGTCGTCGATACGCCACTCCACGGTATAGGAGAACAAAGAGTCGCTGGCCCGGCGCGGAAGCCCTGTGTGGATGCGCAGCTGGTCCTGAGCCGCCGCCGTGTTTGCCGCGATGGCGGGTTGGAATTGAACGATGAAAACCGGTAATAGCAGGGCGGGCATGAATTTACGGATCTGTGTGGGCTTCATTTCAATTCCAGGCAATGGCCGTTAAATAATTCAACGTTAGCACAAGCGGCCGGAAAAGACATACTGCACTGTATGTGGGGTAATCCGCGTGGCGCCTCCCCTGAAATTGGTGATGGTCGAGTTAGCCGCGCGATTGCAGGGCTTGCAATTCGACCGGGGTGTTGATGTTGGCAAAAATCTCGGGTGTAGCGCTGAAATCGACTTCCATCAGCGGGTGTTGCCGAAACCAAGTCTGCAATCTACGCTCGCCGCGCAGTAAGTACTCCTGTAAATCGTCGCGTAAATGGGTCTGAATGGCCGCGAACACGGGATGTAAACGCTCGCCGTCGAAAGCTACCGCAATGCCGGCGCTACTGCCGTGTAAGGCCCGCAGCAGCTTTTGCAAATGTTCGGTGCGGACGAAAGGCGAATCGCACGGTGCGGTCAGTAACATGCCCGCCGGTGCGGTTTGCAATGCGGCGAGAATACCGGCCAACGGGCCGTCGAAGTTGGCGCTGGCGTCGCTGATCACCGGGTAGCCGAAGCCGCGGTATAGCTCCTGGTTACGGTTGGCGCTGATCACCAACGTGTCGGTAAGCGGCGCTAACGCCGCCAGCGCATAGCTGACCAACGGCCGGTTGTCGAACAAAATCAGTCCCTTGTCTTGCTGCTGCATCCGTCGCGCCAAACCGCCGGCCAGCACCACGCCGCTCACTTTGTTTTGCCCGTTCATGATGGTAAGCTTTGCCGATGTTTAACAGAGTCGTCATTTTCGCAAGCTTGCCGCTGATTGCAAGCTGTGCCGGTCCCGCACTGCGCACCGAGACGGTGACGTATTACCAGGTCGAGACCAACAAACCGTATGACGAGGTTCTGGCCGAATTGCAGGTGGCGATTGCCGAGCACAATTTTCGGATCACCGGCCATAGCCGGGTCGGCAAGGTGATTCGAGAACGCGGCGCGGAGAATTTTCCCGAATACGACACGCTACAATTTTGCAATTTGACCTTGGCGAAAACGGTACTGGACATCACGCCGCACGCCATCGCTTACATGCCCTGTAATGTCGTCACCTATCAGTTCGAGGGTAAAACCATCGTGCGTACCCATTTGCTGCCGGAAGATACCGACAATCCGGCACTGAACAAATTTGCCGGCGAAATGAACCCGCAATTGAAGCAAATTGTCGATTTTGCCGCCGAACAGTAACTTTTAACTACTATAAACAGCCTGCACCATGAAAAATTTTTTGATCCCGATGCTCAGCGCCTTGGTTTTACTTAGCGGTTGCGCCGTCACCGAACAGAGCGCCAAACCGGATGCCGAAGCCGCCGCCGAGCCTGCGCCAATGGTCAACGATTACCCGACTCGCGACCGAGTCGATTACGTTTTGGAATGCGTTGCCAAACACGGCGGCTTGACCTACATCAGCCAGTACGCCTGCGGCTGCAAGATCGACAAGATCGCCGAGAAATTGAGTTTTGCCGAATACGAAGCGGCCAGAACCTTCAGCCAGATGCAGAAAACCGCCGGAGAAGCCGGCGCCGCGTTCCGCGACCCTAAGCAATCCAAGGATTTACGCACCCGCTTGAAGGAAGCCGAAGCCGAAGCCGAGAAAGCCTGTTTCGTCAAATAAACGGCTCCGCCACTCCAGGGCTTTAGCGTCGCTAAAGCCCTTTTGATTTGCAAATTTTTTCTTGCCTTTTTCGGCATGTCGGGCCTGTCGATCATGTTCAATACCTCCGCGATCCAATATCCTAAATTCAAATTGGCGATTCTGGCATTGCTGGCGCTGAATGCCGTCATCTACGGTTTTACCGATACGCTGACCAGTTTTACCGACGCCTTGGTCTGGCTGGTGTTACTGGTGATTTACGAACTGGAAGCCAATAAGGTCGAGTTGCCGCTGGGGGAAACAGCCATGCGCCGTTTACGCAGCGGTTTGATCGCGGTGATCGGTTTGGTTTTCGGTAGTTATTGGCGCGACAACGAATGGCTGGATATCGCCAACTCCGTGCTTTGGTTTGGATTGATTGCGATCTTGGAAACCGAAGTCCGCTGGCCGGACTACGTACGCCGCCACGAGCGGCTGTTTTGGCTGGCGACGATTGTGACTTTTGCCGGTCTGCTGGCGATGGCCGGGATCTGGTTGGCGCGCGGCGCCTGGTTGGACGGCTACGACGCGTTGTTATGGATAGTCGCGTTCGGTTTCATCGAAGTCGATATTTTTCATCTGTTAAAACCCAAGCACGCGGTTTAGCCCGGCATGGCCAAGCGCTTGGGTGTATTTGCCTTCCTATTGGCGCCGTTGCTACTGAAAGGCCTGTTCGTCGATCATTTTATCTACGAATACACCGGCACCCGTTTCCTGGGATGGGCCCGGGTGTTGGCTAACGACGCGGTGGTCTATGCGGTATTGCTGTTGCTGCTGTACCTGTCGTGCTGGCCAGGTATTTGGCGTGTGGTTTCGGCACTGTTGCGCCTGCTGGCATTAGTCCTGTTTGCGATTTACTGGATCGATTATTTGGTCATCGCCAATTTCGACACCCATCTGGCACTCGGCGATGCGATCAAATACGCCGGCTATTCGCATAAGTACATTCAGCAAATTTACGGATTACCGGATTGGGCCTTGTGGGGAATCTTGCTGATACTGTTGGCTGCGATTGCCGCGTTGGTCTCGGTGCCGTACCGCCTTCCCGCTGAACGCAACCGTAAACTGCCGTTGTTTGCTATCGCCGGGCTGCCGTTAATTTCCGGTTTCACCGATAACGACGTTTACGCCCACGCCTGGATTTATAAAAACGTTTTCGATTACAACCTGACCATACGTTCCGAGGCTGAGCCTTACAGCGCCGAGTTTATCCGCGACTTTCGCTACGACGAAGCGCAAACTTGCCACGCCGAGCCGGCGCAAACCAAAAACATCGTGATACTGATGGTGGAATCGCTGTCCGCCTACCAAAGCCGTTACTTTTCCGGGATTCGCGATTGGACGCCGCAACTCGATGCGATTGCGGCAAACCATCTGGCGTTTCGTAACTTCTATGCAAACGGGTTCATCACCGAAGACGGCGAAATCGCTCTGCTGACCGGCTTGCCGCCGATCTATTCGCCGTCCAGCTATTCCGACGGCGGTAGCGCGTCTTTTGCCGGGTTTTACGCTGTCGAACAATCGTTGCCGCATCGGCTGAAAGCGCGCGGCTACCGCAGCGAATTTCTGACCAGCGCCGATCTCGAATTCGGCAATACCGGAGTCTGGGCCAACAGCATCGGCTTCGATTACGTCGAGGGCCACGACCATCCCGATTATGCGGGTTGGGAACGGTTTCATTTTCGCGCCGCGCCGGACGAAGCTCTTTACCTGCGGGCGCTGGATAGAATCGCCAAAGCTGGACCACAACCGCTGTTGTTGTTCATCAAAACCGTCAGCACCCACCATCCTTATCTCGATCCGGAAACCAAACAAAAATCGGAAGAGGCCGCGTTTCGTTATGCCGACAAACAATTGGGCCATTTTTACCGGCAATTGCAGGACGCCGGATTTTTTCGCAACGGCATACTGCTGATCGTCGGCGACCACCATTCGATGACGCCATTGAAGCAGGAAGAAGCAGCGCACTTCGGCCATTACAAAGCCTCGGCCAAAGTGCCGCTGCTGATGGTGTCCGCCAGCGGGCACGCAGACGAGGACCGGCAATTTCAACAGACCGATGTGTTCAATACCTTGCAAGGCATGGTCGACGGCAGCCAATGCAGTAGTGCTTGGCAAGGCGTGATGTGGGGCGAGCATGCCGCGCCGCCGCGCTTTATCGCCCACCGCCGCGGCGACAATCGCGATAAGGTCAGCGTATTCAGCGACGACGGCGACTATCTGGTGAAACTGGACGGCGATACTACCCGACTTGGTAACGCAGCGGCGGAGTCGGCGTTGAGCCGCATGCTGGTCGACAAGATCAATGCCTTGCGCATCGCCCGGCTCAATTGGCTGGCAAAATCCGCCGAAACGTCAAATTGATCCGTGCTTGTTTGATTTGCCGGGTTTTCGGCAGTTCGTGGCGCCAATGGTGTTGCAGCGCGCCGGCCATCAGCAGCAAATCGCCGTTGGCCAATTCGATATCCAGCCGCTGTTTGCTGCGGTTGTGACGCAGACGGAACAGACGGCTGTCGCCGAGGCTGAGCGATGCGATCAACGGATTGGCGCCCAGTTCCGGCTCGTTATCGGCGTGGCAGCCCATCGAATCGCGGCCGTTGCGGTATAAATTGGCCAGCACGCTATTGAAGCGATGCCGGCAAACCGATTCCAGGTCGGCTTTTATCGCCAATAAAGCTCCGTTCCAAGGCAGCGGAGCGTGGTCGACGCCGGAATAGCGGTAATGGGCGTCCGGATCGCCGTACCAAGCCATCAGCCGCGGCACTGTCAGCAAGCGGCCGAAGATTTGGATTTGCTCGGTTTGCCATGCCAGGCCGTGCAGCAGGTCTTGAAAATAACGGTCGGCGGTATTGCTCGGGTAAAACCCGTGCAGCAAATACAGTTCGCCGTCGCACGGCGCCAGATTTTCTGTGTTGGCCGGCATTGCGGCGGCGCTGTCGCTAACCATGCGCCCGCCGAATCAGGCTTAGTTGACCAGTAAAATAATCAATTGCGCGGCTATGATGCGCAAAATCATCACTAGCGGATACACCGTCGCATAAGCCATCGACACCGCCGCCGACGGACTCAGATTGTTGGCGAAGGCCAGCGCCGGCGGATCGGTCATGCTGCCGGCCAACAGACCGCACAGCGACAGGAAATTCAATTTATAGAAGATGCGGCCAACCGCAGCAACGGCCAATAGCGGCAGCAAGGTAATCAGTGCGGCGCAGGCCATCCAGTAAAAACCGTCGCCCTTGACCAGGGTTTCGACGAATTGGTCGCCGGAGTGCAGCCCGACGCAGGCTAAAAACAGCACGATGCCGATATCTTTCAAAATGATGTTGGAGCTTTTCGGCAGATGCCAGGTCATCGCGCCCCAATTGCCGATCCGGCTGAGCATGATCGCCACCAGCAAAGGCCCGCCGGCCATGCCCAGTTTGACCGCGGACGGGATGCCGGGCAGATATAGCGGAAAACTGCCCAACAACACGCCGAGCGAGATGCCGATAAAGATCGGCATGATTTGCGGATGGTCCAGTTCCTCCAGCGAATTGCCCAGCGCTTTTTCGATGCTGGTTAGTGCATCCTGGCTGCCGACCACGTGCAACTCGTCACCGAATTGCACATGCACGTGGCTGGTCGGCGAAAATTCGACGTCCGGCCGGTGAATCCGCGAGATCGTGACGCCGTAAAGCAGGCAGAGGTTGCCGATGGTCTCATTGATCGCCGCCTTATTGGTGACCACCAAACGTTTGCTGTGCAGATTGGTGGCAATTTGTTTCAGGTCGATATCCGATTCCGGGCCGATCAGGATTTTCAGTTGCTCCAGCGGTTCGCGCTCGCCGACCAGCCGGATCGTATCGCCGACCGCAAGCCGACTGTCCTGGCCGGCGACGTCGACCTGGCCGTTATGCAGAATTCGAGTCATGACCACGTTCATACCTTCGAAAAACGGAATCTGGCTCAGCATCAGGCCGTTAAGATTGGGGTTTTCGACTTTCAAATCTTTCCAGATCGGTACGTGCGCCTGTTGCTGCTGGTTGTCGTCGAACAGCTTGGCTTCGTGGGCGATATCGATCTTGAACAGGCGCTTGTTCAACAACATCGCCAGAATGATTCCGGCTATGCCGAACGGATAGGCCACGGCGTAACCCAAGCCCGGCATTTTCAGGGTCTCCGGGCCGATATTGGGTAAAGTGTCCAACACTTGCTGAGCCGCAGCCAGCGATGGCGTGTTGGTCGTCGCCCCGGAAAACAGGCCCACCGCGACCGGCATCGGAATGTCGCCGACGATGCTGATCAGTACCGCTATCAACGCTCCCAGCAAAACCACGGCGGCGGCCAGCCCGTTCAAGCGCAGGCCGTAACGAAAGAAAGCGCTGACGAAGCTGGGACCGACCTGCAAACCGATGGCGTAAACGAACAATACCAAGCCGAACTCGCGCAGGAAGTGCATGACTTCCGGATTAATGCTGAGATGGAAATGGCCGAAGATCAGGCCGGAGAACAACACGCCGGCGATGCCGAGCTGAATGCCGGCCAGCGACAAGCGGCCCAGCACCAGGCCGCTGGCGACTACCAAACTGATAATGAGTAGCGTGTGGGGTACGGAATCTTGATTGAAAAGCGATAGCAACCAGGACATGGCCTATTCCTTAGGGATGGGATTTACGGGATTTTAGGTTTGCTTACTCAAAACGGCCTGACTATGATGGGTCTTCCCCGCCGGTGCGAAAGCGCTGATCGGATTGTACAACAAGCCAACCAAGGGTGATCGGGATGAACAATAACTACTACAACATCAAATTATTCGTCATGCTGGGGTTGTTTGCCGCCGGAGCGAATGCGGCGGATATCAATGCCGGCAAAGCCAAGGCGGCGGTTTGCCAGGGCTGCCACGGCAGCGCCGGCGTCAGTAGCAGTCCGCTGTGGCCGAGTTTGGCCGGGCAAGGTGCAATCTACATCGAAAGCCAGTTGAACAAATTCAAGTCCGGCCAACGCGAAAACGAGGTGATGAAACCGATTGCGGCCGGTTTATCGGAAGCCGACATGCAGAATCTGGCGGCTTACTACGCCAGCTTGCCGGGCAAATCGGCGGGTGGCGGGGTTGATGCCGCCTTGATCGCTCAGGGTAAGGAAAAAGCCGGCATGTGTCTGGGCTGCCACGGCAATAATGCGCAGGGAACCGGAATGGTGCCCAAACTCGCCGGCCAGCAGCCGCAATATCTGGCCAAGCAACTGGCCGATTTCAAGAAAGGTGCGCGCAAGGCTTCGCAAATGAATGCGATGGCGCAATCGTTGAGCGACGACGATATCAAGGCTTTGGCCGCTTATTTAGGATCGTTGTAGCGGCGTTTGCCCCAGCCATTTGTTTGGCGGCGGATCAGCGGTAGGGAGGTGGCGGCGGAGAACCTGGCGGTGGCGGCGGAATTCTCGCCGGAGTAACCCTTTGCGCAGGGGATTGATCAGAAAATTCTGCCGATACCGGAACCTTGTGGCCTTTGCCGTACATGCACTGAACGTAGGCATAGTCGTAGTTTTGTTGGGTGGCATAACCGGCGCGGCGGGCTTCGCCGCTGCCGGCGATGGTGCCCGCCATTAATCCGGTACCGGCGCCGATGGCAGCACCGCCGCCACCGCCCAAAGCCGCGCCGGCAGCCGCACCGACCGCCGTACCAACGGCGGCGCTGCCGATCTGGCTATCCGCGCTGGCTTGATTCGGTGTGGCGCCGACTTGTCCGCCAGCGTACTGTTGGCACAGATAATCGTCCTGGCGGAATTGCTCGAACGTCATGCCGCTGCCGGGCAAGGCCATCACGCTCGGCCCGGATGGCAGGTGGGCGCAGCCGCCGCTCAGCAAAGCAACGCCGACCAAGCCGATAACGCCGTTACGTTTCATGACGCGTCTCCACTCAATTCGGCGGCGTTGGCACGACTTGGCGCCAGCCGCCGGGGCATTGGTTGATGTAAGGGTAATAGCCGGCCGGATTGTCGCAGTAATACCAATAGCCTTCCGGCAAGGGTGCGTTGGGTGTGGCCGGTCGTTCGCGTTCGATGTAAACCGGCGGTTGGGCCGGAACCGTTATGATTTCCCGCGGATAGTAAGGATATGCCGGGTAGTAGGGATAAGCCGGATAATAAGGCCGCGGAAACAGTGGGACTCCCAAGTAAAAACCGAAGCCGGGATGATAGTGGCGGCCGAAACCATGGACGTGGTGGTGCGGGCCGGCGTCGGCGCCGAATGCCAACACCGACATGACCGCACCTGCGGCCAGCCAAGGCCGGAGTCTAAGTTTGTCTCTACCCATAAAATCCTCAACTGGTTTGCCGACTGGGGAACGGGATATCGATCGTGACGCGCAAGCCGCCGGCTTCGCGGTTTTCGGCGCCGATCCGGCCGCCGTGCGCTTCGATCGCGCGTTGGGCGATGGTCAGGCCCAAGCCGGTGCTTTGGGCTTTCGCCGGTGTGCCGCTGCGAAAAAACGGCTGAAATATCGCCGTTAAATCTCGATCGGGAACCCCTGGGCCGGTATCGTCTATCCGGATTCTTAAGCGCGTATTATGACGGTCGAAATCGGCGGCTAACGCCACGCGACCGTCGCGCCGGCTGTGCTGGACCGCATTGCGCAGGACGTTTTCGACGGCTCGGTGCAGCAATTCGGGCAGGCAATAGCCGCGCGCGTCGTTGATCCCGGAATAATTCAGTGAAATTCCGTTCTGTTGCGCTTCGAAGCCGACGTCCTCGACGATATCGGCCAACAAGTCGGCAATATTGATCAATTCGAACGTTTGCTTATTGATCCCCGCTTCCAACCTGGACAACATCAGCAGTTCGCCGACCAAGTCGCTGATGCGCTGAGACTCCCGTTCGATGCGCTCCAAGGTTGCCGGTAATTTTTCCGGCTGTTGCTGGGCCAGGCCGATCGCAGCTTGAATCCGCGCCAACGGCGAGCGCAATTCGTGCGACACGTCGTGCAGCAAATGTTGCTGGGCGCCGACCAAATTGCCGATTTGCTGGGCCATGTGGTCAAAATCCCGTCCCAAATCGCTTAATTCGTCGCGGCGCCGGCCCATGCCCAGGCCGATACGGGTATCCAGCCGGCCTTGGGCCACGGCATGAAAGGCATTGCGCAGATTGCGGATCGGTCTGGCGAAGTACCATGCCAACAGCGCGCTAAAAACCAGGCTGGCGACGCTGCCGGCCAGTATCGGTGCAATGGGCGACGGCGGCGTGCGCGGCGGCGGCCGGCGATTGTCGCGGTCGGGCGGCGGGTGTTGGCCGGGGCCAGCCAAGCCCAGCAGGTCCGGCGGATTGGGCGGCAGGGCCATTCTGAAATTGTCGGCGAAACCGTTTTCCGGCGACGGTACGAATAACAGATAACGGTGGCCGTCGTCGGCAGAGATCATGCGGATCGCGTCCGGATATTGGCCGTCTGCGTAAAGCGTCCGCGCCTGTTGCAAAATCTCCGCCGAGATTTCGCGGCCCAACAATTCCCGGTCCTGGTCGTCCACCGCGTAAATCGGCGGAAACCGTTCCTGGCGCAAAGCATGGATAAAATCGCGCAAACCGGCGACGCCGCTGCGCGGTAACAAATTGGCAGCAACACTGACCATCGAAGCGATATGCCTGACGTTGATCCCATTGGGTTGATTGGCGCGTTCAGCTTGTTGTTGCGATTCCCGCAGCCAGAATATCGTGCCGACGCCGATGCCCGCCGTCAGCCAGGCCAGCCAGAATGCGAAAAAGAACTTCCAGAACAAGCGGCCCATCTCAATCCTTAACCAGTTGGTAGCCTTGGCCGCGCACGGTCTGGATGTAGGAGCGGCCGTCGGCCTGATTGCCCAGTTTCTGGCGAATACTACTCATGTGCACGTCTATGCTGCGGTCGAAGCGGGCCAGCGGCCGGCCCAAGGCTTTTTCCGACAGGGCTTGTTTGCTGACCACCTGGCCGGCCTGGCAAGCAAGCGCTTCGAGTAGATTGAATTCGGTGCTGGTCAATTCCAGGGTTTGGTCGAACCAGATCGCCTTGCGTTTTTCGCTCCAGATTTGCAGCGGTCCGACCAAAATCGGCCCATGTTGCCGGAGGTCGGCCGCAGCCTGGGTTCGGCGCAAAATCGCCCGGATTCGGGCGACCAGCTCGCGCGGTGTGCAAGGCTTCGGCACGTAATCGTCGGCGCCGGATTCCAGGCCGATGATCCGGTCCACATCGTCGCCTTTGGCGGTGAACATCAGGACTGGCACCCGGCTCTCCAGTCTGATTCGGGCCAGGATTTCGGTGCCTTTGATGTCCGGCAGCATGATGTCCAAGATGACCAATTGGTGTTTGCCGGACAGGGCCTGTTGCAGGCCGGAATGGCCGGTCATGGCGATGTCGACTGCGAAGCCTTCCCGCTGCAAATACTCGCTGAACAGCCCCGCCAGTTCCTCATCGTCGTCGATAATCAACACGTTGCTCATCTGCTTTGACTCCACCAAAATTCGATGCCGCATGATAGCGGTTGCCGGCGCAATCGCGCCAACCGCTTTTACTTGATTTTACTTTGCGCTAACCGCAGTTAACTCCCTGTTTGCAATACTGGATTCCGGCATATAGCTGCTCGGCGTTGCCGTTTATCCGATCAATCCAAGTCACGGAGTTGTTATGAAGAAGTTCTTAATTGTTGTAAGTCTGTTGCCGCTTGCCGTCTTCGCCGGCCCTCGCCACGGCGAACCTCGTTGCGAGGGCGGTTTCGATTCGGCTCATCATGGCGAGTTTGTTGCAGGCGAGCATCTGCCGCACTTTCTGCGGCCGCTGAATCTGAGCGATGCGCAACGGGCGGAGATCAAAAACCTGTTGCAGAACCGGTTTAGCCAGGGCAAGGAGAAGATGGGCCAGGGGCGGGCGATGCACGAGGAGTTACGGAAACTGAGTTTTTCCGCCGACTATAGCGACGAGAAAAGCCTGAGCCTGGTCGAAAAGTCGTTGGAATTGCACAAGCAAGCCGTGTTGGATAAGGCCAAACTCGAGAATCAGATCTATAAACTGCTGACCCCGGAGCAACAGCAGAAGTTACAAGCCGAGCTGGACAAAGCCGAACATTGAATCACACTGTTAATTGCCCATGATCCCAGGCAAGGCATGCTGGTCGGGGAGTCGGTGGATTGAAGGCCGGTTGGCGTCGGTTGACCAGGATTCTTGGCTCGGTGTGGCCGGTGTGCACCAAAACGGAAAATTGTTAATGACCAAACAAGCATAATTTCGTAAAATCTCGCTGTTTTTATCTCTCCGGAACGGGATCGGCCGCAAGGCTTATCCCGTTTTCTACATCTAAGGTGGCCAATCTTGAATAAACCCGCATTACTGGTATTAGAGGATGGGACTGCGTTTCACGGCGTTTCGATCGGCGCCGATGGCTGTTCCGTCGGGGAAGTGGTATTTAATACGGCGCTGACCGGTTACCAGGAAATCCTGAGCGATCCTTCCTACGCCAGACAAATCGTGACTCTGACCTACCCGCATATCGGCAACGTCGGCACCAATGCCGAGGACGACGAGTCGGCAAAAGTATTCGCCAGCGGTTTGGTGATTCGCGACTTGCCGTTGCTCGCCAGCAGCTGGCGCCAGCAACAAACCCTGCCCGAATATCTGCAACAGCACAATGTGGTGGCGATCGCCGATATCGATACCCGTCAGCTGACCCGCTTGCTGCGCGATAAAGGCGCCCAACGCGGCTGCATCATGGCCGGCGAAACCGTCGATATCGCAGCGGCTACCCGGGCAATAGCCGATTTCCCAGGTTTGCAGGGTATGGATTTGGCCAAGGACGTCACCACCGGCCAGGCCTACGAGTGGACCGAAAATGTCTGGCGATTGGGCGCAGGCCATGAAACCGCGCCGGACTTGGTCAAACATGTCGTCGCCTACGACTTCGGCGTCAAACGCAATATCCTGCGGCTATTGGCGAACCGGGGCTGCCGGGTTACGGTAGTGCCGGCGAAAACGCCGGCGGCCGAGGTATTGGCTCTGAATCCGGACGGGGTGTTTCTGTCCAACGGCCCCGGCGATCCGGAGCCTTGCGATTACGCGATCGAGGCGATCAAGGTTGTTTTGGAGAAAAAAGTACCGGTGTTCGGGATTTGCCTGGGCCACCAATTGTTGGCGCTGGCCAGCGGTGCGAAAACCGAGAAAATGAAATTCGGCCACCATGGCGCCAACCACCCGGTCCAGGACTTGGCTAGCGGCCGGGTCATGATCAGCAGCCAAAACCACGGATTTGCGGTCAGCCCCGACAGTTTGCCGGCCAATCTGAAAGCCACCCACGTGTCGCTGTTCGACGGCAGCTTGCAGGGCATCGCCCGCACCGACGTACCGGCCTTCAGTTTTCAAGGCCACCCGGAAGCCAGCCCGGGGCCGCACGATGTGGAATCGTTGTTCGACGATTTCATTATGCTGATGGACCAGTCCCGTTAAGCCCAGTTTTTTATAGAGTGATATGCCAAAAAGAACCGACATAAAATCGATTTTATTACTGGGCGCCGGACCGATCGTCATCGGCCAGGCCTGCGAGTTCGACTATTCCGGCACCCAGGCCTGCAAAGCCTTGCGCGAAGAAGGCTACCGGGTGATTCTGGTCAACTCCAATCCGGCAACGATCATGACCGACCCGGACATGGCCGATGCGATTTACATCGAGCCGATCGACTGGCAGACCGTCGAAAAAATCATCGAAAAAGAACGCCCGGACGCGATTTTGCCGACCATGGGCGGCCAGACCGCACTGAACTGCGCGCTGGCGTTGGATAAGCACGGCGTGCTGGCCAAATACGGCGTGGAAATGATCGGTGCCACCAAGGAAGCCATCAACAAAGCCGAGGATCGCGACCTGTTCAATCAGGCCATGCGCAAGATCGGCCTGGAAGTGGCCAAATCCAAAGTTGCCCACAGCATGGAAGAAGCCTTTGCCGCGCAGGAAGAGGTCGGTTATCCGACCATCATCCGGCCCTCGTTCACGATGGGCGGCAGCGGCGGCGGTATTGCCTATAACCGCGAGGAATTCATCGAGATTTGCGAGCGCGGCCTGGATTTGTCGCCAACCAACGAGCTGTTGATCGAGGAATCGATTCTGGGTTGGAAGGAATTCGAAATGGAGGTGGTGCGCGACCGTAACGACAACTGCATCATCGTCTGCTCGATCGAAAACTTCGATCCGATGGGCGTGCACACCGGCGACTCGATCACCGTCGCCCCGGCGCAAACCTTGACCGACAAGGAATACCAAATCATGCGTAATGCCTCGCTGGCGGTGTTGCGCGAAATCGGCGTCGATACCGGCGGTTCCAACGTGCAGTTTGCAGTCAATCCGGACAACGGCCGCTTGATCGTGATTGAAATGAATCCGCGGGTCAGTCGTTCCTCGGCCCTGGCTTCCAAAGCCACCGGTTTCCCGATTGCCAAAGTCGCGGCAAAACTGGCGGTCGGTTTTACGCTGGACGAGCTGCGCAACGAAATCACTGGCGGCGCGACGCCGGCTTCGTTCGAGCCGAGCATCGATTACGTGGTGACGAAGGTGCCGCGGTTCGCGTTCGAGAAATTCCCGCAAGCCAACGACCGGCTGACCACCCAAATGAAGTCGGTCGGCGAAGTGATGGCAATCGGCCGTACCTTCCAGGAATCTCTGCAAAAAGCCTTGCGCGGCTTGGAAGTCGGGGTCGATGGTCTGGACGAAGTGGCGGATTTGACCGATTCGAACGCACAGGACATTATCCTGCGCGAATTGCGTTACCCCGGTCCGCAACGTTTGTGGTACGTGGCCGACGCATTCCGCAGCGGTTTGAGTTTCGCAGAAATTAACCAGGCCTGCAAAATCGACCCCTGGTTCCTGGCTCAGGTTGAAGATTTGATCGCCACCGAAAAGGCGCTGTCCACCAAAACCCTGGCAACCTTGGAGCCCGGCGAATTGCTGCGGCTGAAACGCAAAGGTTTCTCGGACAAGCGTCTGGCGAAATTGCTGGAAACCAAAGAGTCGGAAGTGCGCAACGTCCGACACAAGAAAGGCATTCGGCCGGTGTTCAAGCGCATCGACTCTTGTGCGGCCGAATTCGCCTCCGACACGGCTTACCTGTATTCCACCTACGAGCAGGAATGCGAAGCCAAGCCGTCGGATCGGGAAAAAATCGTGATCTTGGGCGGCGGTCCGAACCGGATCGGTCAAGGCATCGAGTTCGACTATTGTTGCGTCCATGCGGCCTTGGCGTTGCGCGAGGATGGCTATGAGACCATCATGGTCAACTGCAACCCGGAAACCGTATCGACCGACTTCGACACCTCCGACCGCTTGTATTTCGAGCCGTTGACCTTGGAAGACGTGCTGGAAATTATCGATCTGGAGAAGCCCAAGGGCGTTATCGTGCAGTACGGCGGCCAAACCCCGCTGAAACTGGCGCGTGCACTGGAAGCTGCCGGAGCGCCGATCATCGGCACCTCGCCGGACTCGATCGATTTGGCCGAAGACCGCGAACGCTTCCAAAAATTGCTGGAGCGCTTGAATCTGTTGCAGCCGCCCAACGCGACCGCGCGTTCGGTGGAGCAGGCGGTCAATTCCGCCAAGGAAATCGGCTATCCGCTAGTGGTGCGGCCGTCCTACGTACTGGGCGGGCGGGCGATGGAAATCGTGTTCAACGAAGACGGCCTGCGCCGCTATATGAAAGAGGCTGTCAGCGTCTCCAACGATTCGCCGGTATTGCTCGACCGTTTCCTGGACGACGCGGTGGAAATGGACGTCGACGCGATTTACGACGGCGAAACGGTGCTGATCGGCGGTTTGATGGAACACATCGAACAGGCCGGCGTGCATTCCGGCGACTCGGCCTGCTCGATTCCGCCTTACGATTTGCCGGCCCATTTGCAAGATCAGTTGCGGGCGCAGGTGGCGAAAATGGCCGAAGCCTTGGGTGTGCGCGGGTTGATGAACACTCAGTTCGCGATTCAAGGCGAGACCGTATACGTGTTGGAGGTTAATCCACGCGCGTCGCGGACTGCGCCGTTCGTCTCCAAAGCCACCGGCTATCCGCTGGCGAAAATCGCCGCGCGTTGCATGGTCGGCAAATCGTTGAAAGAGCAGGGCGTGACCGAAGAACGTATCCCCGAGTATTTCTCGGTCAAGGAAGCAGTGTTCCCGTTCATCAAGTTCCCCGGCGTCGACCCGTTGTTGGGGCCGGAGATGAAGTCCACCGGCGAGGTAATGGGCGTCGGCAAAACCTTCGGCGAAGCCTTCGCCAAGTCGCAACGCGCTTGCGGTGTGGATTTGAGTCATAGCGGCAAAGTGTTGATCAGTATTCGTGATGCCGATAAACCCAAATTGCCGGAATTGGCGAATATGCTGATCGCCAAAAATTACGAAATCGTCGCGACTCCAGGCACCGCCCGCGTGTTGCGCGAGGCCGGGATCGCTTGTAAAGACGTGTTCAAGGTCAACCAGGGTCGGCCGCATACCGTGGATATGATCAAGAACGGCGAAATTCAGATGGTCATCAACACGACCGACGGCGCGAAAGCGGTAGCGGATTCGTTCACGATGCGGCGGGAAGCGCTGCAGCGCAAGGTGACTTATTACACGACGATGGCCGGCGCCAGAGCGGCTTGTTACGCGCTGGGTGAACTCGATGCCGGCGACGTCAATTGTCTGCAAGATTTGCATAACAGTTTTAACGGATGAAGCAAAAGGGGAGCAGTAGATGCAAAAATTTCCGCTGACGGTGGCTGGCGCCAATAAGCTGCGTGCCGAGCTGGAGGAATTGAAAACCGTAATTCGGCCGCGGATTATCCAGGCCATCGCCGAGGCCCGCGAGCACGGCGATTTGAAAGAAAATGCCGAGTACCATGCGGCGCGCGAACAACAAAGTTTTGCGGAAGGGCGGATTGCCGAAATCGAAGGCAAGTTGTCCAATGCCAATATCATTGACGTGACCAAAACCGATGCCAACGGCAAGGTCGTATTCGGCGCGACGGTGGAAATCGAGGATCTGGATTCGGGTAAGGTTGTGACTTACCAAATCGTCGGCGAGGACGAAGCCAATATCAAGGAAGGCAGGATTTCGGTCGGATCGCCGATCGCGCGGGCCTTGATCGGTAAGGAAGTTGAAGATGTCGTGACGGTGAAGGCGCCGGGCGGCGATGTCGAGTACGAGATTATTTCGGTCAAATATATCTAGCCGGTTCGAGCGGGGAGGCGCTGCCTCCCCAATAGGCTATTTTTTCGGGTTCTGCCGGTAAACCACAGCAATTTGGCCGATAGACTGAATCAGCTCGGCTTGGGTTTCAGCGCAAATTTGTTCCGAGATCACTGCGCGTTCGTCCCGGTCGGCGCGAATTTTAATTTTGATCAGTTCGTGCGCATCCAGCGCGACATTGATTTCTTTCAGCACCGCTTCGGTCAGGCCGGCCTGACCGATGATCACCACCGGGTTCAAGGCATGTGCCTGGGATTTGAGTTTTTTCTTTTGGATGGGATTCACGCAGTTTCCTTGACTTCTAAAACCGAGCGATTTTACACGAATAGAAAATATGGCACGCAGCAAAAGTAGCCAGCAGTGGATGCAGGAACATTTCCAGGACGAATATGTCAAGAAAGCCCAGGCCCTGGGTTACCGCTCGCGGGCGGTATTCAAGCTGATCGAAATTCAGGAAAAAGACAAAATCATCAAACCTGGTATTAATATAGTTGACCTGGGTGCGGCGCCCGGAGGTTGGTCGGAATACGCCAGCAAGATCGTCGGCAAGAAAAGTAAAGTGATTGCGCTGGATTTGTTGCCGATCGAACCGATCGAGGGTGTCGAATTCATTCAAGGCGACTTTCGGGAAGACGAAGTCCTGGAAAAATTGTACAAAGTGCTTGATGGTGAGCCGGTGCACTTGTTATTGTCGGATATGGCCCCCAATATGAGTGGTAGCCGGGAAATGGATCAGCCGCGCTCTATCTATCTCGGGGAATTGGCATTGGACGCCGCCCAGCGGATTTTAGTCAAGGGTGGGACGTTTTTAATAAAAATGTTCCAGGGCGGCGGTTTCGACGAGTACTATAATCAGGTGCGGCAGCAATTCAGCAGCGTCGCAATCAGAAAACCCAAGGCTTCGCGAGCGCGGAGCAACGAAGTCTACATTCTGGCGAAAGGTTTTAAATGAACCGGCGAAATGCCTCGATTACAGGCGGTCCCAGCCGGTAGGGTGCGAGTACTCCTGATACAATTACTCGGTTTTTAAATATGTTGGCCATTCCTGGCTGGAGCGCGTAACTTGAGCGATATGATTAAAAATTTGGTTTTGTGGGTGGTCATCGCGGTGGTATTGATGGCCGTATTCAACAATTTCGGGTCGCGGGCGGTTCGTAGCGACGCCAATTTGTCGTATTCGCAACTGATCGACGCGGTTAAAGCCGGTCAGGTTCAGCAAGTCGCGATCTCCGATAATACGGTCAAAGGCCGCATGCACACCGGCGATAAGTTCAAGACTTATATGCCGAATGACCCGCATTTGATCGACGATTTGTTGGCGAATGGGGTCGAAATCACCGTGCAGCCGCCCGAAGAACCGTCGATGCTGATGCAGATATTCGTGTCGTTCGGCCCGATTCTGTTGCTGATAGCGGTTTGGGTGTTCTTCATGCGGCAGATGCAGGGCGGTGGCGTCGGCGGCCGTGGCGGTGCGATGGGTTTCGGTAAAAGCAAGGCCCGGATGCTGGACCAAGATCAGAACAAGGTCACCTTTGCCGACGTCGCCGGTTGCGACGAGGCCAAGGAAGAAGTCCAGGAAATGGTCGACTTCTTGAAAGACCCGGCCAAATACCAGCGCTTGGGCGGTAAAGTCCCCCGCGGCGCGCTGATGGTCGGACCTCCGGGTACCGGTAAAACCTTGTTGGCGCGGGCAATTGCCGGCGAAGCTAAGGTGCCGTTCTTCACCATTTCCGGTTCGGACTTCGTCGAAATGTTCGTCGGTGTCGGTGCATCCAGGGTGCGCGATATGTTCGAACAAGCCAAGAAGCACGCGCCATGCATTATCTTCATCGACGAGATCGATGCGGTCGGTCGTTCCCGCGGTGCCGGTCTCGGCGGCGGCAACGACGAGCGCGAACAAACTTTGAACCAGTTGCTGGTCGAAATGGACGGTTTCGAAGGCCACGAAGGCATTATCGTCATCGCAGCGACCAACCGCTCCGACGTACTGGATAAAGCCTTGTTGCGTCCCGGTCGTTTCGACCGTCAAGTGGTGGTCGGCTTGCCAGACGTCCGCGGCCGCGAGCAGATTCTGAATGTGCATTTGAAAAAAGTGCCGATGGCCGACGACGTAAAAGTCAAATACATCGCCCAAGGCACGCCCGGCTTTTCCGGTGCCGACTTGGCCAATCTGGTTAACGAAGCCGCATTGTTTGCCGCCCGCTTCAACAAGCGCTTGGTCAGCATGGTCGATTTGGAAAAAGCCAAGGACAAACTGATCATGGGTGCGGAACGGCGCTCGATGGTGATGGACGAGAAAGAGAAGAAAATGACAGCCTACCACGAAGCCGGTCATGCCATCGTCGGCCGCTTGGTGCCGGACCACGATCCCGTCTATAAAGTCAGCATCATGCCGCGCGGCCGGGCTTTGGGTGTGACGATGTTCCTGCCGGAACGCGACCAGTACAGTGCCAGCAAGCGCAAGTTGGACAGCATGATTTCCAGTCTGTACGGCGGCCGTATCGCGGAAGAACTGATCTTCGGTTGGGAAGAGGTGTCGACCGGCGCGTCCAACGATATCGAGCGTGCCACCGAACTGGCCCGCAACATGGTGACCAAATGGGGTTTGTCGCAGCGCCTGGGGCCGTTGGCTTATAGCGAAGAAGAGGGCGAAATCTTTTTGGGCCGGTCCGTGACTCAGCACAAATCGGTTGCCGAGGAAACCTCGCATACCATTGACGAAGAGATTCGCTCGATCATCGATCGCAACTACGAGCGCGCCGAAACCATTCTGAAAGAAAACATGGACATCCTGCACGCGATGGCAGAGGCGTTAATGAAGTACGAAACCATCGACAAGTACCAAATCGACGACTTGATGTCGAGAAAACCGGTTCGCGAGCCTAAAGGCTGGGACGATACGCCGTCGCCAAGCGATGAGCGGAAAAACGACCATTGGGATCAAAAAAGCGGCGATGAATCGATTGGCGGTGCAGCCGAACAGGGCTGATAACGCCGCATGGAATAACAAGAGAGGCTCCGGCCTCTCTTTTTTTTGGTTTAAATAAGGTAGATTCGAGAATGGCAAAAAAATATTTCGGTACCGACGGTATTCGGGGTAAGGTCGGCGAGTACCCGATAACCGCCGACTTCATGTTGAAACTGGGCTGGGCCACCGGCAGGGTCTTTGCGCGGGAAGGCAGCGGCTTCGTCTTGGTAGGCAAAGACACCCGGATTTCCGGCTATATGTTCGAATCGGCGCTCGAAGCCGGTTTGTCGGCGGCCGGCGTCGATACCCGGATGTTGGGGCCGATGCCGACGCCGGGTATCGCCTATTTGACCAGGACGCTGCGGGCCAGAGCCGGCATCGTAATCAGCGCTTCGCATAATCCTTACTACGACAACGGCATCAAGTTCTTCTCGGTCGACGGCGCCAAATTACCGGACGAAGTCGAGCACCAAATCGAGCAATATCTGGACGCGCCGATCACGACCGTTGAGTCGGCGAAATTGGGCAAGGTCAAGCGCATCAGCGACGCGGCCGGACGCTACATCGAATTTTGCAAGGCTACGGTACCGCCGCATCTGGACTTCAAAGGCATGCGCATCGTCATCGATTGCGCCAATGGCGCCACTTACCATATCGCGCCGCATGTGTTCAGCGAGGTCGGGGCTGAGGTGGTGACGATAGGCGCCGAGCCGGACGGCTTGAATATCAACGACGAATGCGGCGCTACCAAACCGGAGTATCTGGCCGCCAAGGTGCTCGAGTACCGCGCCGACTTGGGTATCGCGCTGGACGGCGACGGCGACCGCGTCATCATGATCGACCATAAGGGCGAGATCGTCGACGGCGACGAACTGATCTACATCATTGCCAAATCGCGCCTCGACGAAGGCAAATTGCTTGGGCCGGTAGTCGGTACGCTGATGTCCAATCTGGGTATGGAACACGCCTTGAACGCATTGAACCTGCAACTGCTGCGAGCCAAGGTTGGCGATCGCTATGTAATGGAAATGCTGACGGAGAACAAAGGCATGTTGGGCGGTGAAGGTTCCGGCCATATCATTTGTCTGGACAAAACCACCACCGGCGACGGCATCGTCGCGGCATTGCAGGTGCTGGCGGAAATGCAGCGTACCGGCAAAAGCCTGCACGACCTCAAATCCGGTATGAAGAAATACCCGCAAGTGCTGGTCAACGTCAGAACCGAGAAAAAAGTCAAAATCGAGGAAATTGACAGCATCAAGAAAGCCGTCGAAGCCGTCGAGAAAAAACTCGGCGACAAAGGCCGGGTGTTGTTGCGTTCGTCCGGCACCGAACCATTAGTCCGGGTGATGGTGGAAGGTGTCGACGAAGACGATGTCACCCGTTACGCCAACCAGTTGGCGGCAGACGTGAAGAAGGCCATTGCGGCTTGAATAAGTGGGCTTATCCCGATATGATATGCGGTCTTATTTAGCTTGGAGGGTGCAATGCGTCGATCTTTGATTATGGGGAATTGGAAAATGAACGGCTCTCGGGAAGAGGGGCAAAAGCTGGCGCAAGCCCTGGCCGACGGCCTTGGTAACGTCGAGCAAGAAGTTGCCGTGTGCGTTCCATTCGTCTACCTGTCAGATATCCGCTCGGTGTTGGCATCCTCGCCAATCGCATTGGGTGCGCAAAATGTCGCGGACCAAGCGGCCGGTGCCTATACCGGCGAAGTATCCGCCTCAATGTTGGCCGATGTCGGCTGCAAATACGCTCTGGTCGGCCATTCCGAGCGCCGCAGCTACTACGGCGACACCAACGCATCCGTCGCCAAACGTTTCGCTCAAGCTTTGAGCAAAGGCGTGGTGCCGGTATTGTGCGTGGGTGAAACCCTGGAAGAGCGCGAGCAAGACAAAACCTTCCAAGTCGTCGACGAGCAATTGGACGCAGTGATTGCCGAAGCCGGCATCGAAGCGTTCGAAAAAGCGGTCATCGCTTACGAACCGGTGTGGGCGATCGGTACCGGCAAAGTCGCTACCGACGAGCAAGCGCAAGAAGTGCACCAGTACATTCGCAAACGCATCGCAGACAGAAATGCTGCCATTGCCGAGAAAGTACAAATTTTATACGGCGGTAGCGTCAAACCTGATAATGCCAAAGGTTTGTTTGCGCAGCCGGACATTGATGGCGGTTTGGTGGGCGGTGCATCTCTCGATGCCAAAGGCTTCCTGCAAATTTGCCATTCGGTTTAGTTCCATCCGATTAAGGTCTTTATGTTGTACCAAATTATAATAATTATTCATATCTTCCTGGGCATAGGCATCATTGGTTTGGTGCTGATGCAACAAGGAAAAGGCGCGGATGCCGGAGCAACTTTCGGCGGCGGCGCATCCGGTTCGGTGTTCGGCGCCCAGGGTTCCGCATCGTTCCTGTCCAGAACCACTGCAATTTTCGCGACCCTGTTTTTCATAACCAGCTTGGGTCTGGCGGTGATGGGCGGTTATCAAGGCAAAAAGACCGACATCGTTCTGGAATCGGCTCCGGCAGCGGCAGAACCCGCTAAGTCGGAACTGCCGTTACCGCAGAGCGCTGCCGATGTTCCGGCTGCAGTGCCGGGCGTAGTCGACGCCAAAATCCCCGAAGCGCCGGCCATCAAAGAAGTCGAAAAACCGGCCGCGCAATAAGTGTTAATGCCGACGTGGTGAAATTGGTAGACACGCCATCTTGAGGGGGTGGTGACGCAAGTCGTGCCGGTTCAAGTCCGGCCGTCGGTACCAAAATAAAAAACCCGCCTGCGGTGACGTTAGGCGGGTTTTTTTTGCAAACGAGAAACCGGTAAGGAATCATGCCAAACAAACTCACGCTTGCCCGGCTGGAAAGCCTGTTACTCACCGCCTGCGACGACCTGCGCGGCAACATGGATGCCAGCGAGTACAAAGAGTACATCTTCGGCATGCTGTTTTTGAAACGCGCCAGCGATTTGTTCGACCAACGTCGGGAGGAAATCAAGCGCGAAGGCCAGACGGCCGGCTTAAGTGACGCCGACATCGCCTACAACCTGGAGGACCGGGACCAGTATTTCGGCAAGTATTTCTTCGTACCGCCGCGGGCGCGCTGGAACGAAGCGTGGACTGACAGAAACGGTCAGCCTCAAACGGCCTTGAAACACGTCAAGCAAAATGTTGGTACGGCATTGACCAAGGCGCTCGAAGAACTTGAAGACGAAAACCCCGACGCGCTGGAAGACGTGTTGAAAGGCACCATCAACTTCAACCGCAAGATCGGCCAGCACACCCTGGACGACGACACCCTGGTCAATTTCATCCAGAACTTCGACAAAATCCCGCTGCGCGACGACGATTTCGAATTCCCGGATTTGCTCGGCGCGGCCTACGAATGGCTGATCAAACATTTTGCCGATTCGGCCGGCAAGAAAGCCGGCGAATTCTACACCCCGGCGGAAGTGGTGCGGATTTGCGTGGAAATCTGCGATCCGCAGGAAAACATGAGCATTTACGACCCGACGGTCGGCTCGGGCGGCATGTTGATTCAGGCCCGCGACTACGTGCGCGAATGCGGCGGCGACCCGCAAGAACTGGCCTTGTACGGCCAGGAAAAAATGGGCACCACCTGGTCCATCTGCAAAATGAACATGCTGCTGCACGGCATTTCCCACGCCGTGATTCGCCAGCAAGACACCCTGCGCGATCCGCAGCATCAAGACGACCACGGCGAACTGCAACGCTTCGACCGGGTATTGGCCAATCCGCCGTTCAGCCAGAACTACATCAAAAAAGACCTGAAATTCCCCGGCCGCTTCCCGGTATGGATGCCGGAAAAAGGCAAAAAAGCCGATTTGATGTTCGTGCAGCACATGCTGGCGGTGTTGAAAGCCGACGGCCGCTTGGCGACCGTGATGCCGCACGGCGTGCTGTTCCGCGGCGGCGAGGAACGCGAAGCCCGCCAATATTTCATCGACAAAGGCTATCTGGAGGCCGTCATCGGCCTGCCCAGCAACCTGTTTTACGGCACCGGCATCCCGGCCTGCATCCTTGTGCTCAACAAAGCCGGCGCCGCCGCGCGCCAGCAGGTGCTGTTCATCAACGCCGACCGCGAATACCGCGAAGGCAAAGCGCAAAACCACCTGCGCCCGGAAGACATCGACAAAATCGTCCACGCCTATCGCGCCGGCACTAACATTTATGGATACGCTCGCTTGGTGCCGCGCAGCGAAATCCAGGCCGAAGACTATAACTGCAACATCCGCCGCTACGTTGACAATGCCCCGCCACCGGAACCGCACGACGTCCGCGCCCATCTCCACGGCGGCGTGCCGCTGGCCGAAATCGATGCGCTGGCGCATTTCTGGCAAAACTATCCCAGCTTGCGGGAAAGCTGTTTTGTGGAACGGGAAAATGTAGGTTGGGTTAGCGATAGCGTAACCCAACAAACCGAAGCTAGCGTCGGGTTACGGCTATCGCCTAACCCGACCTACGCGGATTTTGCCGACATTCTGGGAGACAAACGCGCCATCGCCCACCACGTAAACCAGCATCCCGGCGTCGAGCAGCGCCAGGCGCAATTCATGGCGCAACTGGCGCAGTGGTGGCAGCAGCATTTACCGTTGATCGAAGCGTTGGCACCGAATGCCGCCAACCGACAGGCCAAGCCCAACAACGTCTATGCCCTGCGCGCCACCTTGCTGGACAGCATCGAGCGCACCTTTGCCGAGCAAAACCTGCTGACCCGTTACCAGATACGCGGCGCGTTCGCCAACTATTACAATCAGCTAAAGGCCGATTTCAAATCCATCGCCGCCAGCGGCTGGGGCGCGGAACTGATCCCGGACCAGGACATCCTGCACAGCCAGTTCCCGCAGGTTTTAGCCGAACTGGAAAGCCAGCACGCCCGGCTGGCGGAACTGCAAGCCCTGTTTGCCGCAGCCGGCGAGGACGATTTCGAAGACAGCGACGATACCGGCGTATTGCCGCCGGACGAAGTCAAAGCCCTAAAGGCCAACTTGAAAGAAGCCAAAGGCATGCACAAAGCCGCCAAACGCGACAGCAGCCTGGGCGACCCGGACAGCTACCGCCGCGAGGCCGAACGCCTGGAGGCGCAACTGGCCCGCCACAAACGACTGGAAGACGAAGCCAAGCAACTGAAAGCCGAAATCAAAACCACCGAAAAAAGCCGCGACCAACTGGTGGAACAGGCCCGGTTAAAGATCGGCAGCGACGAGGCCCGCCAGGTCATCGTCGAACGTCTGAAAACCCAGCTGTTCGACAGCTATAGGCTATACCTGCGCGCCGACCAGCGCGCCTGCATCGCCGCCATCGAAAACCTGTGGAATAAATACGCCGTCACCGCCAAGCAAATCGAAGCCGAACGCGATCAGGCAGCGGCGGAATTGCAGGCGTTTTTGCGGGAGTTGGGGTATGAGTAACATTTGTCACTCCAACGAAAGCAGGAATCCAGGGAGTTCAAAGCATGAAACAGCCTGCAGTCTATATTTTGGCGAGTCAGCGCAACGGGACACTTTACATTGGCGTAACCAGCGACCTGATCAAACGCATATGGGAGCACAAAAACGATGCGGTCGAAGGGTTTACTCAAAAATATCGCGTGCATTTATTAGTTTATTACGAACTACACAGCGACATGGCGGCGGCGATTATTCGAGAGAAGCGATTGAAAAAATGGAATCGCGCCTGGAAACTGGCGCTGATCGAAAAAAACAACCCTCAATGGCGGGACTTATGGGAGGACTTAGTGCTGTGATTACCCGCTGTTCTTTTCACCAAGCCCCTTACCGTTTCCGTCATTCCCGCGTAGGCTGGAATCCAGCGAGGGCTAGCCTACCGTCCATGGCACTGGATTCCGGCAATCCCCCCGTTCGAGGCGGGGGCAAGCTCAGCCGAAGTGACGCGGTTTTTCAGTCTGCAAAAACGCTGTTACCGGCTTTGTGTTCCCCCATCCGCCGTCATTCCCGCGCAGGCGGGAATCCAGCGAGGGCCTGTCTACGATCCATGGTGCTGGATTCCAGCAATTACTCTGTTCGAGCCGGGGGCAAGCTCCGCCGAAGTGACGCGGTTTTTCAGTCTGCAAAAGCATTGTTACCGGCTTTGTGTTCCCCCATTCGCCGTCATTCCCGCGCAGGCGGGAATCCAGCGAGGGCCTGTCTACGATCCATGGTGCTGGATTCGAGCAATTACTCTGTTCGAGCCGGGGGCAAGCTCAGCCGAAGTGACGCGGTTTTTCAGTCTGCAAAAGCATTGTTACCGGCTTTGTGTTCCCCCATCCGCCGTCATTCCCGCGTAGGCGGGAATCCAGCGAGGGCCTGTCTACGATCCATGGTGCTGGACTCCGGCAATCGCCCCGTTCGAGCCGGGGGCAAGCTCAGCCGAAGTGACGCGGTTTTTCAGTCTGCAAAAACATTGTTACCGGCTTTGTGTTCCCCCATCCGCCGTCATTCCCGCGCAGGCGGGAATCCAGCGAGGGCTAGCCTACCGTCCATGGCACTGGATTCCGGCAATCCCTGCCGGAATGACGATTCCTGGGAGTTGGGGTATGAGTGATTTCACGGAAGTTGCTGTTGGCGAGCATCTGAAGCTTACCAGCGGATTTCCCTTCCCGTCTTCTCAATTCTCTAATGAAGGATTTCCACTCATTAGGATTCGAGATGTTTTGACCTCGCAGACTGAAACCTATTTTCAAGGTGCCTTCCCACCTGGTTACGTCATCAAAAAAGGTGACATTCTTATTGGCATGGACGGAGACTTCCATGTCGTCAAATGGCGCGGAAGAGATGCTTTGCTGAATCAGCGGGTTCTAAAAATAGATGTTCAAACTGAAGAAGTCATTGTATTGGACTATTTGTTTTACTGGCTTGGCCCTTTTATCAAAAAGATAAACGACATAACGGCCGCCACTACCGTAAAGCACTTATCGACAAAAGATCTTGTAAAAGCGATAGCAAAGTTTCCTGAAGTTGCCGCTCAGCGCAAAATCGCCGCCATCCTCACCAGCATTGACACCGCCATCGAAAAAACTGAAGCGCTGATCGAGAAATACCGGCAAATCAAAGCCGGGCTGATGCACGACTTGTTCACCCGCGGCGTCCTCCCCAACGGCCAACTCCGCCCACCCCACACTCAAGCCCCCGAGCTGTATCAGGAAACCGAAATCGGCTGGATTCCGAAGGAGTTTGACTCGAAAAATCTTCGTGAGGTTTGCTTTGAAATCAGTGACGGTGCGCACTATTCGGTAACTCGGTGCGTTGAAGGCATACCATTTCTATTTGTCTCTTGCGTCAAAAATGGACGTATTCTCTGGGATGATGCTGCTTGTATTTCTTCAGCAACTTATGAAGAAATATCAAAAAAGAGCAAGCCGTATCGAGGAATGATTTTATTCACTGTCGTTGGCTCATATGGCCATGCTGCATATGTACCAACGAGTGATCCTTTTGGTTTTGAACGCAACATTGCCTACTTGAAACCAAACACTGTATTCATAGAGCCAAAGTTCTTGTATTACTGGCTCATGTCGAGTTGTGTCAAAAACCAAGTCGAGCGTTTAGTTATCGGGAATGCCCAAAAAGTACTGACGCTCGGAAATATGGGAAAAGTGTTTGTTTCTTTACCTAGGGCGGATGAGCAAAAGGCTATAGTCTCAAAACTTGAGTCGATTGATAGCGTGTTGAATTGTGAACAACTAGGGCTAGCAAAACTGAAAGATAAAAAACTCGGCCTAATGCAAGACCTCCTCACCGGTAAAGTGCAGGTCAAGGTTGATGAACCACTGGCGGAGGCCAGCAGTGGGTAACCACTATCCCAGTCTTAACCCTGAAAAGGCGTTGATCTGGCGCATCGTTCATCGCGATAATTTGCCGTGGTTTCTGGATAACGGCTTGCATTGCGCCAATTCAACGCTGCAATCACCGGATTACGTTAATATCGGCAATCCGGATTTGATCGACAAGCGCCGGCATCGCCCGGTGCCGATTGCACCGGGCGGCACCTTGGCGGATTATGTGCCGTTTTATTTCACGCCGTTTTCGGTGATGTTGAAAAACATCCATTCGGGTTGGGGCGGCGTACAGCAGCGGCCGAACGAGGAAATCGTGATTTTGGTGTCCAGCTTGCCGCGTGTCGCGGAAATCGGGCTTAACTTTGTCTTTACCGACGCACACGCCTATACCGGCATGGCCGTTTCTACAGCGAGTTGGCCGACCTGGACAAGATCGACTGGCCTATCCTGCAACGGCGGGACTTTAAACGCGACCCCGACGATCCGAGGAAAATGGAACGTTATCAGGCGGAAGCGTTGATTTACCAACACCTGCCGGTCAACGGATTGCTGGGCGTGGTGTGTTACACCGAACAATTAAAACTAAACATAGAGTGGGAGATAGCCGCGCGCAAGCTGGATTTGCCGGTTTATGCGCGTAGCGGGTGGTATTTTTGATGATTACATTTACTCAAGGCAATTTATTAGAGGCACCGGTCGAAGCGCTGGTGAATACCGTCAACACCGTGGGTGTGATGGGTAAAGGCATTGCGTTGATGTTTAAGGAGCGTTTCGACCGCAATTACCGTTTGTATGCCGACGCCTGTAAGGCCAAGCAAGTCCAGACCGGCAAGATGTTCGTGACCGAAGTGAACGAACTCGACGGCCCGCGCTGGATCGTCAATTTTCCGACCAAGCAGCATTGGAAAGCCAAGTCGCGTATGGAATGGATCGTCGACGGTTTGCAGGATTTGCGACGGTTTTTGCTTGAGCATCAGATCAAATCGATTGCCATTCCGCCGTTGGGCGCTGGCAACGGTGGCCTGGAATGGTTAGCCGTGCGCGCGGAAATCGAAAAAGCCTTAGGTGATTTGGACACTGAGATTTTAATCTTCGAGCCGACGGCAAAATATCAAAATGTCGCTAAACGGGAAGGCGTTGAAAAGTTGACTCCGGCGCGGGCATTGATTGCCGAGCTGGTGCGCCGTTATTGGGTGCTGGGCATGGAATGCAGCCTGTTGGAAATTCAAAAACTGGCTTGGTTTTTGGAACGCGCAATCGAGCAGTTTCCCACGGATAAGAACCCATTAAATCTAAAGTTTGTCGCGCATAAATACGGCCCGTATGCTAATCGCTTGGATCATTTGTTGAACAGCTTGGACGGCAGTTATTTGCATTGCGAAAAACGCATCAGCGACGCCGATCCGTTGGATGTGATCTGGTTTGACGATAGCCGTAAAAGCTATGTGCAGACTTATCTGAAAACCGAAGCCGCGCAATATGCCCAGGCGCTAGAATACACCACGGCTTTGATCGACGGCTTCGAATCGCCGTTCGGCATGGAATTATTGGCGACGGTGGACTGGCTGGTCAGCCGGGAAAAGGTTGAGCCCACGGTGGCCGGCGTCCGCGAGGGGTTGAAACGATGGCCGGCGGATGGTGGCGCGGCGCAACGCAAACTCAAGTTATTCGACGAACGGGCGATAGGCATTGCGCTGGAGCGGTTAAAGCAATCGCCGATTACAAATAGTGGTCTTGCCGCGAGCATTTAGAGTCAAGAGACTTGGAAATGCATCAGCCAGCAGAACTTTCCGAGGAAGGCCAGAGAACCTTGGCGGCACTGCAAAAAGCCGCCAGCCGGGCGCTGGAACGCAAGGCGCGCTTGGGGCAATACGCCGTGGTCTGGCGTGACGGCCGACCAACGATTCTGGACGACACCGTTAGCGAACGCGATTTTTTGCGGGCCGACAAGGCTTTCAACGAAAGGATGCTGGCGGAAACCCCGGCCAATGCCCGCTTGACTCGCATGAGCATCGAAGCCCGCATCAAGAGGGCCGATACCTTGCTGGCGCGTCTGGAAAGCTTGTCGCCTTTGGATGTCGGTTTGCCGGCGATTGAGGACTCACCGGCGCGGGACGACGAAAGTTAAGCATTACGCCTGGAGCCTTAGGATTTATGTCCGAATACACGGAAGTTGAACAGCCCTTTTTAAGCCAGCTCGCCGGGCTGGGTTGGGAGATCATCGACCAAGGCAGCGGGGTGCCGCAAGATGCGGCGCTGAGTCTGCGCGACAGTTTCCGGCAATGGTTGTTGCCGGCGGTCTTCGACGAGGCGGTCAAGGCCATCAATTTGACCGAATCCGGCGAGCCGTGGTTAACCGACCGCCAGCTTGAGGATTTGCGCAGCCAGTTGCTGCGGCAACCGAACCGGACGCTGCTGGAAGCCAACGAGGCCATTCAGTCCCTGTTGTTCAAGGCGCAGGTTGATGTCAACGAAATCAGCGGCGAAAGCGATCCGGTGGTGAATTTGATCGACTTTCACCAGCCGCAAAACAACCGTTTCCACGCCATCAACCAGTTCCGTATCGATACGCCGGGCTGCGTCAAAAACTTCATCATTCCCGACATCGTGCTGTTCGTAAACGGCATTCCGTTGGTGGTGGTCGAGTGCAAGAAAGGTTCGGAAATTTGCGCCAACCCGATGCAGGAAGCCTTTGTGCAATTGCAGCGCTACATGCGCAAACGCCAGGCCACCGAGCAGGCGGGCTTGAAGGAAGGCGAGCCGCGCCTGTTTCACAGCAACTTGTTATTGATCCGCAGCTGCGGCACCCAAGCCGATTACGGCACCATCACCTCCGGCGAAGAGCATTTTTACGCCTGGAAAACCCTTTACCCCGACGACGATGCGCAACTGGCCGGCATGAATGCGCAGCAGCAATTGATTGCCGGGATGTTGCCGCCGGCGCATTTGCTGCAAATCCTGCGCACCAGTGCGGTGTTCATGGATACCGACAGCGGCCCGCGCATCAAGGTGGTGTGCAGTTACCAGCAATATCGGGCGGCGCACAAGATCATGGCGCGACTGCGCCAGGGCAAAACCGGCGCGGAACGCAGCGGTGTGGTCTGGCATACCCAGGGCTCGGGCAAGTCGCTGACCATGGTGTTTTTGGCGCGCATGCTCCGCGCCAGCCGCGAGTTGAACGATTACAAGATCATTCTGGTGAACGACCGCCAGGACTTGGAGCAGCAACTGAGCGAGACGGCGACGCTGATCGGCGGCCGGGTGAACATGATCGACAGCCGCCAGGCTCTACGCAGCAAATTGGCCAACGATAGTTCCGACGTCAATATGGTGATGGTGCACAAGTTTCAGGAATACAAACAAACCCTGAGCAACACCTTGGCCGAGGCCTTGGGCACCTACCAGGCCATGCCGTCCGGCAGAACCTTTGGCGTGGTCAATGACTCGGAACGCATCATTTTGATGATCGACGAGGCCCACCGCACTCAGAGTTCCGATTTGGGCGATAACCTGTTCGAAGCCTTTCCCAACGCCACCCGCATCGCCTTTACCGGCACGCCATTAATTACCGAGCGCCACGGCGAGCGTAAAACCCACAAGCGTTTCGGCGAGTATATCGATACCTACAAATTGATGGACGCGGTCAACGACGGCGCGACCTTGCAGATTCTCTATGAAGGCAAGACCGCCGACAGCGCGTTGAACGAAAAGCATGATTTCGATCAGGCCTTCGAAGACTTGTTCAAGGATCGTAGCGAAGAAGAACTGCTGGCGATCAAGAAAAAATATGGGGCCACCGGCGACATTCTGGAAGCCGAGCAACGCATCCACGCCATCGCCAAGGATTTGGTCAATCACTATGTCAGTAACATTTTGCCGAACGGCTTCAAGGCGCAGGTGGTGTGCCATTCCAAACTGGCTTGCGTACGCTATCAGGCCGGCATCCGCGCAGCGTTGCAGGAACGGATTACGTTGGAACAGGCGCGGGCCGAACCCGATGCGGAGTTGATCAAACGCCTGCGGTTTCTGAAAACCGCCGTGGTGGTGTCGTCCGACGGCACCAACGAAGCGGCGTACATCACTCAGGTTCGCAAGGAAGCGGCGCGGTTGAATGCGGTCGCTAATTTCTGCAAAAACTTCGATTTTGACGATCCGGAAAAAGAAAACACCGGCATCGCCTTTTTGATTGTTTGCGACATGCTGTTGACCGGCTTCGATGCGCCGATCGAACAGGTCATGTATTTGGACAAAAAGCTGCGCGAGCATACCTTGTTGCAGGCCATCGCTCGCACCAACCGCGTCAAAAAGGGCAAGCAGCGCGGCTATATCGTCGATTACATCGGTCTGGCCAATCATTTGACCGAAGCCTTGACCTTGTATGCCGCCAGCGACGAATTGCAGGAATTGCATGACGGTTTGAAAAGCATTACCTCGGAATTGCCGATCCTGGAGGAACGCTATCAGCGCTTGTTGCAACATTTTCGAGCGTTGAAAATCGAGCAGATCGAAGCGTTTGCGACTGGGGCGTTACCGTCGATCGATGCCGACGCGGCGGTGGTGCATCAGGCGGTCAAAGCGTTGCAGGACGAAAAGCAACGCGCCGACTTTGAAGTGTATTTGAAAAAGTTTTTGAGCAGCCTGGACATCATCCTGCCGCATAGTTCCGGCCAGCCTTACCGGGTGCCGGCCAAGCGCTTCGGTTACATCTTGGCGGTTTGCAAGGAACGTTACAAAGACAGCAGCCTGGATTTGGGCGATGCCGGTGAAAAGGTCAAAGCGCTGATCAACGCCCATTTGATCAGTTTGGGCATCAATCCCAAAGTTGAACCGGTGGAACTGTTGGCGGAAGATTTTCTGGAAAAGCTGGCGGAGCATGCCGGCGGCAATCCGGAAGCCAAGGCCAGCGAGATGGAGCATGCAATCCGCAAGCATTGCACGGTTCATCACGATGAAGACCCGGCGTTTTATCAACGCTTATCGCAAAAGGTCGATGCGCTGCTGGAAAAGCACCAGGAGGAATGGGAGCTATTGGTCGAAAAGCTGGCGGAGCTGCGCACCGAGGCCTTGCACGGCCGCCAACAAGGCGAAGCCGGCATGAGCAAGGAAGCCACCACGTTTTACGAATTTATCGTGCAGGATGGATTCGAGGACGGGAGAATTCCGGAAGGCGACGAGGCCAAGTTTCGGGCGCTGATGGAAAGCGTGGTCGACATTTTGCAGGATACCATAGCCAGCATCGATTTTTGGCGCAACCCGGACAAACAAAAGCGGGTGCGCGGCTTGTTGAAAACCGAGATCAGCAAAACCGGCATCGAAGCGTTAAAGCAGAATCGAGAGCGTGTCGTTGTCGAAATCATGAAGTTAGCAAAAAATCGGCACGACGAATTGTTGAACGCCGGGCGCGGGGAAAATTGATGCAGCTACGCCAAGTGCGAGACATTGAATATCAGCTGTTGCCGGGCACCGAGCGGCAGACGACCGATATTGTGATCGAGCGGGACGGCGTGATTACCGTGCGGCCGCCGCGCTGGATGACGCCGGAGCAAGTCGATGAAACCGTGCTCAGTAAGCGGATGTGGATTTACCGCAATTTGGCCGAATGGCGCGAACTGAATGCCGGCAAAGTCGAACGGGAATGGGTCAATGGCGAGTCGTTTTTGTATTTGGGCCGGCAGTATCGGTTGCAGTTGGTTGCGGACCAAGCTATTCCACTGCAGTTAAAAAACGGCCGTTTTTGTCTGTCGCAATCGGTTCTGAATAGCGGTGGCGCTGACGCTGCATATCGTGCATTCGAAGCGTTTTACCGCGAAAAGGGTGTTTCGATCATCGGCAAGCGAGTGGCCTTGTATGCGGCCAAAGTTGGCGTTACCCCAGGCAAGATTGCAGTTAAGGACATTGGATTAAAATGGGCTGCCTGTCGCAGGAACGGCGATCTGCAATTTCACTGGAAATGCCTGTTAGCGCCGCTGACCATTGTCGATTACATCGTGGTACACGAGTTGTGCCATTTGCGGGTTCCCGACCATTCGGCACGATTTTGGAACGAGGTGGATAAAATAATGCCGGATTATGGCCGGCGTAAGGAATGGCTGCGTGATCGAGGGGTTGCTTTAGCGATTTAGTATGCGCCGGACCGGCCATAGCAAATGAATTGTCTATAATCAGGCTTGGCGAATTTATTTTACCGAGCAGCCATGTCCGACAACCACTCAAGCAAAGCCATTCTTTATGCCTTCACCGCCAATTTGGCGATTGCGCTGACCAAGACCGCGGCCGCGGTTTGGACCGGGTCCGGTTCGCTGGTGGCCGAGGCGGTGCATTCGTTTGCCGATTGCGGTAACCAAGTGTTGCTGTTCATCGGCATGAAGCGGGCGGTGAAGGAGCCGACCGCGCGCCATCCGATGGGTTACGGTCGCGAGTCCTATATCTGGTCGATGATGGTGGCGATTACCTTGTTCTCGGTGGGCGGCCTGTTTTCGATTTACGAAGGTATAGAGCGTCTGCACGACAACCATGCGGTGGAAAACGCGGAGATCGCGATCGGCATCCTGGCGGCTGCCGTGGTGATGGAGGCGCTTTCGTTGAAAGGTGCGTTGGGGGCGATGCGCGGCGAACGGGGCGAGCGCAGTTTGTGGCGCTGGTTCCGCGAGACCCATTCCAGCGAGTTGATGGTGGTGATAGGCGAGGACCTGGCCGCCTTGCTCGGCCTGGTTCTCGCCGCCGGCATGCTGGGTTTGACGTTGCTGACCGGCGACGCGATTTACGACGCGATCGGCTCCATGCTGATCGGCGGCTTGCTGATTCTGGTGGCGCTGGCGGTGGGCCGCGAGGTACACGCCTTGCTGCTGGGCGAAACCGACCGCGAGATTCGCGATGCGGTGGTGGATTTTCTAAAACAGCAACCGGTCGTGGTTCAGGTGTTCAACGTTTGGGCTGTCAGTCATGGTAACGACGTGATGCTGGCGATCAAGGTCGAATTGTTGCCGGATTTGACCGTTTCGCAGGCCGTGTCGCTGAGCAACTCGTTGGAGAAGAACATCAAAGCCAGCCAGCCGCGGGTGAAATGGGTGTTTTTCGAAATTGATAACGCCGATTAACCGACTTTGGTTTCAAGTTTCGAAAGACCGTTTTTCGGCGAAGACCGTTTGCCAATCCTGCTCGAATTTGGTGACGGCGGCATCGGTGGCCGGCACCTGCAACATCTGCCGGGCAATATCCGTCGGTAACGTGGCCGAATGCACGCCCAGCTTTAACACCTCCAAAACCTGGCGGACGTTCTTGAAGCTGGCGACCAACAGTTTTGCCGGCAATTGGTAGCGCTCGACGAACTGCTGCAAATCGGCAACCACGCCGAGGCCGTCGCAGCCCAGGTTGTCGATCCGATTGAGATAGGGGGCCAGATAGTCGGCGCCGTTCATTGCCGCCAAGATGCCCTGCTGCGCGTTGTAAATCGCCGTCGCCAGCACCGGAATGTTCAGTTGTTTCAGGCGTTTGATCGCGGCCAAACCGGCGGCGTGGGCCGGAATCTTGACCACGATGTCGTAGGGCAGCGCATGCAGGCGTTCGGCTTCGGCGACGATTTGGTCGGTGGTATTGCTCAGCACCTGCACATGCAGCCGGCAGGCCGGACCTAAAATATCGCTAACTGCCGGCAGCAGCGCAGTCAAACCCAAGCCGCCGGTCGCCATGATGCTGGGGTTGGTGGTAATGCCGGCCAGAGGCAGAGTCGCTGCTAGCGCCCGGATTTCGGAAATATCGGCGCTGTCCAGATAAAGTTCGTACATAGTGCTTCCCTAAAAATAACGTCAGGCCGGCGATTATTCAGAATGGCGGCGGCAAAGGCAACTAATGATCCGGTCCTAAATGATTTAGTTCGTGCTGAGCTTGTCGAAGTACAACAGCCTTTCGACAGGCTCAAGGCGAACGGACATTAAAACTTCACAAGGCCGGACCATTAATGCTTGGCGAGTGCCTGTTTGATTTTGTCGGCCAGGGCGGCGACGCCGCGTTCGGTGACTTTGCGGTGATTGCCTTTCAACTCGATATCGAATTGATAGGCCGCCGTTTCGGTGTTGACCTTGACCAAATCGCCGATCAAATACGAAAACAAAAAGCTGGGCTTGCTGTGCTGCCCGACCAGCACCCAGTCGGCGCCGGCCGCGCGGCCCAGTTTTGCCGCCTGGTCGGCGTAACGGAACAGGTAACCGAAGCCGGCATTGGCCGCGGCTTGCCGTTGCGGCGCAATCCTGACGATTTCGATGTCGCCACCCTGGCTTAAAGCCTGTTCCAGCAAGGGACGGATGCTGCCGGTGCGAGCCACTTCTGCCGGCGTGTTCGGCAGCGAGGTCAGGTCGTTGGCTTCGAAGTCCAAAATCGCCAGCCGTTGCGCGCTATGGCTGCAGGGGCTTAACAATATCCATGCGGCGCAGCAGAGCGGTCTCAACATGGCGCACCTCGGTTCAGGCCGCGGCCGCTGCGGCGCATTGGGCGCGGTACAGTTCCGCGAACTCTGTCATGCCCAAGCTGGCCACTATTTGGCCGGCATCGTCGAGAATTTCGTAGAACACGCCGCCGTCGCCGACTATTTGAAACAGCACGATGACATCGATTTCGCCACCGCCTTCGCGGTGCGGTTCTTCCTTGGCCGGGCTGACCGTGTAGCTGCCGGTGGCGCGAATTTCCTTCAACGAACCGTCGGGGTGGTACAAGCGGTGTTCGCCCTGGACGACAAAGGTCTTGTTCAATACTTTGTGGCGGTGCAGCACGATCTGGCTGTTAGCGGCAAATTTGAACAAAACATCGACACTGCCGCGGGTCTGGTCCAAGTCCAGAATCGAATAGGTCAAATGTTCGAAGCCGGCCAGGGTTTGCCAGCGGATGCGGCGGTCGTCGAATCGGTACGCGGTCATAATACTCTCCAATGGGGTTGGCGAAATAGCGGTGGATAACTGCGGCCACAGCTTAGCGACAGCGCATTGGTCTGTAAGCCGAAATTTGCCCGGCGGATACGGGCAAATTGCCCGGCGTATGCGGCGGGCTTTGCCGGCGGCGGTGCGGCTTTTAGAATGAAGCGACTTTTTGTTATCCGGACCGGCGGAATATGGCATTACATTGGCATTTGTTGATTCGAATCGTGCTGGCCGGCGGGTTGAGCTTGCTGGCAACGCTGACCTACGCCCTGTATCAAAGCCATAGCCTGGCGGAGCGGAACGCGGCGGAAGTGGCGGATGGCGTAGTGCGGCAGTTGGAAGCGCAATTGCTGTTGATCGATGCCGGCCTGGGGCGCGGCGGCAGCTTTCCGGATTTCGAGTTGTGGAAACAGGCCGGCGGCCAGGCCGGTACTTGTCTGGCCTACCAGCCGGAAACCGGCGGAACTCCGCGTAGCCTGTGTTACGGCGGCAAGCCGACGGCGCGGAATTGGCCGTCGGATTTCGAGACCGCTTACCGTAGCCTGTTTCAGCCTGGCCTGCCGGTATCGCGCAGCATCCGCCGTCAGGGTGGGCAATTCGGCGTGCTGACCTTCGCCGCCAGCGCGGAAACCGAAATCGCCGCCGCCTGGCAGAATGTGCGCGATCTGGCGACTTTGTCGGCGGTGACCCTGGCCGCGGTTTGCGCTTTGGTGTATTGGAGCGTGCGCCGGGCGTTGCGACCGGCGCAAACCATCGTCCGCGGCTTGACTAGGTTGTCGGCCGGCGATTTGGCGCACCGCTTGCCCGGATTCGGACTCGACGAATGGCGGCGCATCGGTATCGCGGTCAATGCCTTAGCCGAATCCCAACAACAGTTGCTGCAACAGCGGCGCCAACTGGCAGCGAAACTGATCCAGCTCCAGGAAGACGAGCGCCGTTATTTGGCCCGCGAACTGCACGACGAATTCGGCCAATGTCTGACCGGTATCAACGCGGTGGCCAGCTCGATTCGGTTCGGCGCTGCCGAACGGGCGCCGGATTTGGCGGCCGAGGCCGAACAAATCAATGAAATTGCCGGCGGTATGTTGCAGCGCTTGCGCGGCTTATTGCAACGGCTGCGGCCGGCCGAGCTGGAGCAGTTGGGGCTGGCGGCCAGTTTGCACAGCGCGGTCGCGGATTGGAATCGGCTCGCAGCCGGCAAGACCGCTTACCGCTTGCAGGTGGCCGGCGACTGCCGCCGCTTAACGGACCAGCAGGCGTTGGCTTTATTCAGAATTACCCAGGAATGCCAGACCAATATCGCCAAACATGCCGCGGCGGCAAACGTGAGGTTGGCGTTGCAAATCGATGAAGGCCGGGCCTTGTTGCAGGTTGAGGACGACGGCGTGGCGCGCGAGTTGCCGGTTGCCGGCGGCGGCCTGGGCTTGCTTGGCATGCGCGAGCGGGTTGCGGCTTTGAATGGCGAACTCAGTCTGGCAATTGCCGAACCGCACGGTCTGCGGGTTGCGGTGAGCCTGCCGCTGGCCCCGGAGCCGGAAGCGCAATGATCGCCATCCTGTTGGTCGACGACCACGCCGTGGTCCGTGCCGGCTACCGGGCCTTGTTGACGAAACAGCCCGATTTGCAAGTCATTGCCGAAGCCGCGGATGCCGCCGAGGCTTACCGGAAATACCGGCAGCAGCCGGCGGATTTGGTGATTACCGATATTTCCTTACCCGGTAGCAGCGGCTTGGAGTTGGTTGCCCGCTTGCGCCAGTTGCAGCCGGACGCCAAAGTTCTGGTGTTCAGTATGCACCAAAATCCGCTGTTCGCCGAGCAGGCCTTGCGGGCCGGGGCCCTGGGGTATGTCAGTAAAAGTAGCCAGCCGGAGGAGTTGCTACGCGCGGTGCGGGAGGTAGCTGCCGGACGGCATGTGTTGAGCGCCGATATCGCCCAGGCCATGGCTTTGGCAAATTTGGGCGACGGCAGCCCGGCCTTGCGCAGTTTGACGGTACGCGAGTTCGAAATCATGCGTTTGCTGGTGGCCGGCCATAGCGTCGATGCCATCGCGGCGATTTTGCATATCAGTCCGAAAACGGTCTGCAATTGCCATTATTTAATCAAACGTAAACTCGGGGTCGGCAGCGACATCGAAATGACCCGTCTGGCCATTCAATGGCAGGTGCTGGATTTGGCGGAGCTGGCCGGTAAATAACGGGTAATGCCGTTAATCCAAGCTCGGCGTCGTCCCGGCAGGGAAACAGAGCTCCCGCCAACGCGGGAGCCACGGTCGTTACGGGCCGCTGTAAAGGCTGTTCGATTTTCATCAATTCTTAATCTGTTCCTAATCGGGACTTCAATTACGCGCATTAGAATCCTTGGCAATGGAATTTTATATGGAGCGTTTTATGTTAAGAGCGGTAACTGTTGCATTCGCGGGATTATTGACTTGTTCGGCCGCATTTGCGGATGGCCACGGCCACGGGCACAAACACGGTCATCATAAACACCATCATCACGACCACTATGTCGAAGTGGAACGCGCCTACTATCCGGAACGCGTCGTCCAGTATGTGCCGGCCCCGCAACCGGCGCCACGCTACAACAGTTACGACCAGCGCTCCACCCAGGGTTTGGTCGGCGGTGCGTTGGGCAGCATGGCGGGTTACGAGATGAGCAAAGGCGATCCGTTGGGCGCGGGTATCGGTGCGGCGGCGGGTGCGTGGCTGGGTAACGGGATGAGCCGTTAGTTCTTTTGCTACGTTGGCAGTTTGTCGTCATGCCCGCCAAGCTAACCAAAGGGCACAAACGCGGGCGGCCAGCGCCATGGAGGGTCAGCTTCGATGCCTAACATACGGAACTAGGCGAATCGGTTTTAGCGTGGCGGAATAGCCCAGGAGTCGGAATGTCGCACAGAGTATTGGCAGGGCGCTTGAAAGCCCGGAAAACCAAGAAAGAAACCCACGACAGTTGCAGCAGGATAGAGCGATTGCTCAACGCACTGCTGTTTTTCATCGCCGTCTGCTACGGCTACTACGTATTGTCCTTCTCCCACCATCTGGTTTGATGTTGCGCTGCCCGTTCGTGGCGTTAGTCATCGAACGGGCCGGCCGGACTTAATCACTGTTTTTCCATGGTCTTAATGAAGGCGTCCGCTTCGTTAATCGACTTTTCCATTTCCACCACCAGCGCCGAGACGTCGGCTTTAACCGAGTCCAACTGGCCTTTCAACGACGCGATGGCTTGGGCGTTCAGGTTATGTTTGAGGTAGAGCACCTGGTCTCTGAACACGCTCAACACCGGTTCGATTTTGGTCTCCGCTTTCCGCATCGCCGTAATCAATTGCTGGTAATGGGCTTTGGTGGCCGTCAGCTTTTGCTGGCTGTCGCGGCGCAGTTTCGGATTGCTGTACTGGCTTAACTCGGTTTCCCATTCACTGAACAACGCCGCGGATACGTCTTCGATATCCGCTATCCGCTTATTGACTTCAGTCGCTTTGCTGACGCTGGCTTCGTATTCGCCGTTCAACTTGTTATAGGTCGCTTCCAGATCGCCGCCTTTGAAGTTGGTGACGAAGGTGAATTGCTCCAGCGCCGATTTGAACTGTTGTTTGGTTTCTTCCTGGGTATCGCGGGCCTTTTCCACCCGATGCACCATCACATCTCGCTTCGGAATGCCGATTTTTTCCAGGCCGCTGTAATAGACCTTGGAACAGGCGGTGGCCGCCAAAAGCAGGCAGCATAAAAAGAGGCGTAAAAATTTCGGCATAAAAACTCCCATTGAACTGGCCGGCCATTATAAGGCGGAGCAGTTGCCGGACAAGCGGAAATCGGGGGCGTTAGGGCCATACCGTTGAGTTAAGCCGTTATATCGACATGGCTGTAGGGGAACCCTCGTTCCCACGCTAACCGTCATTCCGGCAGGGATTGCCGGAATCCAGGCTGCAAGGATCGCTTGAAGCTGCCGTCCATGGCACTGGATGCACGCGTCCTGCGGGCATGACGGCACTTGTGTATAACGATGAGCGCTTCCGCGTGGGGACGTCTAAGGTTGGAGTTGTTATTTTGGGTGGGTGCGGTTTGGGAATTACGTGTCGCTATCGCGACGGGTGTTTTAATGCCGGTTCGCGGACCGGCGACCGCGATATTTTCGTTACGAAAACCATCCCTGGTTTTCGCCCTCCGGGCCAGCCTATCGGCTGTTCAAATTCGTTCCGGACGAATTTGTGCTCCGCCAAAGAAAAGTATCCAAAAGAAAGGCGGCCCGGATGCCGCTTGTTTCCTGCGCGCCGAAGTTTTTGAATGGGGTTGACGGAAGGGGCTTCCTGCCCCTCCGTCAACGCGATGCATCCCTGCATCGCCCCTGCGGGCTATACCATCCAAAAACTCCGGTGCTCGGCGCGGCATACGGGAGGAACAGCGTCGCGGGCTTGAAAGGCTTTGAAGATTCTTTTGGGATTAGTGGAGTAGCTCCGAATAGCGAAGCGTATTCGGAGGAACGAGGGATATTCCAAACAGCGTTTGGACCATCTGCGAGAGTGCACACGTCCCAAATATTTGGCCAACATGCGTCCGATTACGCTACGCTAATCGGACCTACGAGCTGGAGAAAAACGATCCCGAAGTTTGCAGGACACTTTAGTTTTTATAAAAATGTAACCTCGATGGAGTGTAACGAAATCGAGGTTTTGATGGCTTTGGTTATCCCGGATTTCGCTGCGCTTCATCCTGGCTACTTTCTCAATCAAAGGTTGATTACGTGAAAATTCCATTTTTTGATGCGTTGGCAAAAGGACAACGCCTTTTAATCGCTGGTGTTGGCGGCGGATTCGACATTGTCAGCGGTGTCCCCATTTACCTATATTTGCGCCGCCTTGGTAAGCAAGTGGCCATGGCCAATCTCTCTTTCACAGCGCTAGGTTTTTCTAAATGTGAAGAAATTAGCCCTGGCGCTTTTTTTGTTACCAAACAAGCTGCCGATTTGCCATATTTTCCAGAAAGACACATTTTGAATTGGTTGTCGTCTCGGGGAGAAGAGCCAGCAATGTATGCTTTTTCTAATGAAATGGGTGTCTTACCGTTAAGGAGTGCGTACGCCGAAATTGTCGAGCGCCATCAAATCGATACGCTGGTGCTGGTGGACGGCGGCACCGACAGCCTGATTTTTGGGGATGAACCAGGTATAGGAACAGTTGTTGAAGACGCGTGTTCAATGATTGCCGCCAGTGGCGTTGCCGTAAAACAAAGTTTTATGGCCGTGGTCGGCTTTGGAATAGATCATTTCCACGATGTTAACCACCATGCCTGTCTTGAGAATATTGCGACCCTAATCAAAGATGATGGCTATTTGGGTGCTTTTTCTCTAACTAAAGATATGTATGAGGGGAGGGGGTTCTTAGAATTGGTCGATTACCTCAATCAAAATATGCGCGTCCGACATTCTATCGTTACAAATTCGGTTGCTAGCGCAATGCAAGGTGAGTTTGGAGACCATCAAGTGACCAGTAGGACCAGTGGCAGCGAGTTGTTTATAAATCCATTAATGAGTTTGTATTGGACTTTTTCGTTACCTGCTGTGATAAGACGAATGGAGTTTGCTGCAAAAATTGAGAACAGCACTGAAATGGAAGAAGTTGCTAAATTGATCCGCTCTTTCAGGATAGGAAGTAGGATAAGGGTTCGTAAACGTATTCCATTATAAAAACTCGTAGCTTTGAATCAGATTGCGGGGTTGTACGTTGATACCGCGAGGGTTTCCCTCCCGTATGCCGCGCCGAGCACCGGAGCTTTTGAACGGATCAGCCCGTTAGGGGCGCCGCAGGGATGCGGCGCGTTGCCGAAGGGGCAGGAAGCCCCTTTCGGCGACCCCGTTCAAAAGCGAGGAGCGCAGGGAATAAGCGGCGTCCGGGTGTCTTTTCTTTTGGATACTTTTCTTTGGACAAGCAAAGAAAAGTATCGCGGTTGTCGGTCCGCGAACCGACATTAAAACAACCGTCGCGTTAGCGACACATAAACATCAAACGTTATACGGCGTAGAAATCCAGTCCCTCAGCACCGCCTCGTCCCGCTCGGGCAAGTAGGCGAAGTCCCCGGAAATGTCCTTGTACACCGATTCGGCGCTGTGGGTGGATACCAGCTTGCCTTTCAGCATGTAGAAAAACCAGGCAAAAGGATAGCCGGCCTGGCGGTCGAAGCGACTCAGCACGTTGCTCAGCGAGCTGCCTTTCTTGCCGGCGAAGTCTTCCAGGTGCGGCAGGTGATTTTTGTGGGTGTTGACGATTTCGACGTTGACGATTTGTTCGCCGAAGCGGCCGGTGTGGCGGTAGGGGCGGATGATCCAGTCCTCGCTCATCCGGTGTTTCTGGCCGGCGCTGCTGCGGTTCCAGTCGTCCATGAAGCGTTGCGCCGGATGCTCGCCGGGGTGGCGTTCGTTGATCACTTCCATGAACAGCCTGACGTCGGTCTTACGCCGGTAGGTGTAGCGGGAGTGGCCGAAACCGTAGCTTTCGATGCAGAACGGCTGGATCGGGTCGATCAGCTCTTCCAGGTCGGCCGGCGGATTGGTTTCGTCGATCAGCATCCGGTCCGAGACTTCGTGGGTTTTGTCGATTTCGATCAAGGTAAAGTCTTCGGCCTTGTCGCCGGTTTGCACGACGAAATACAGGGTCTTGCCGGTCTGGCGGGTGGCGATTAACTGCAACTCGAGAGCGTGGTCGATCAGGGTTTGCAGATTCTGGCCGCACTCCAGGTAGGTGCGTTCGGCCCACTCGATGATGTCGTTGGCGATGCGGGAGCCGTTCATGTCGACCACGCCGCCCAGCTTGTACCACTCGTCGCCGGTCAGGGCCAGATGAATCGGGTAATCCGGCACCAGTGCCTGCAATTTGCTGAGCAGCAGGTCGTCGGTTTGCCCCGGAATGACTTTTTTACAGCAGTCGGTGATGTCTTGTCCGGCAAGATTGAGTTTGGCTTCAGTCATGATCGGCTTCTGGAGTAGAGGTTGATTGTAAACGTTGCCGCACCAGTTCGCGCACGTCCGGTTCCGGGTCGTCCGCCAGCGCGACCAGTTCGGCCGGATCGGCCTTCAGCGCCGCGGTATAACGCACTACCCAGTCGCTATCGTGCAGCAGCAGCGCCGCATCGTCGGCCGGCATGCGTTCGGCGACGATGCGGCGCACGTCGGGCGCCGGGTCGTTGGCCATCAGGCCCAGGCTGACTTCCGGCAGGCGTTCCGCGACCCGCTTGCGCACTTGCAAATCCTCGTCCTTGATGAAGCGGAACAGCCGACCCGGCGGCAGGCGCTTGGCGACGGTGAGGCGGACGATGTAATCCGGATCGTCCGCCAGCCGTTCCAGATTGTCGGCGTCGATCCGATCGGCCACGGTCATCCGCACTTCGCGATCCGGGTCGTCGATCAGCGCCGCCAATTGTTGCGCGGGCAGGCGGAAGGCGACGGCGCGGCGTACCACCTCGTCCTCGTCTGCGATCAGCGGCAACAAGGCTTTCAGCGGCGAGTAACGCACGGCGATGGCGCGGCGCTCCCAGAATTTATCGCGCAGAAAATTGACTGCGTACACCGGGTTGACTCGGAAGAAACGGTCGATTTGGCGGCCGCTTTGGGCGGCAACGCAGGTGTCGCCGGGCATGCAGCGGCCCATCAGCAAGGTTTTGCCGCGGAACGGGCAAATGCTGCAATCGGCGATCGGTAGGCTGACGGGACGGTCCGCGTCGCTCATGCCGCCACCCTATTCGGGAATGACTTCGGCGATGACGATGCCTGACGCGTGTTCGTAGTTACGGGTCAGGCACAGGCAATGTTCGCGGCCGTCGACCAGATACAGATTGAAGCCGCTGCCTTCCAGCAACGGTTCGTGGTTGGGAATGTCGTCTTCCATGCAATAGGTGAAGTGGATGCCCGGAAATTCGCCGCGCAATTCGGTGACTACGCTTTCGCTCAGCGTGGTGCCGTTGATGCGGTCGGCAATGGTTTGCAGTTGGTCTGGACTGATCATCTTTAAGATTCCTGTTCGAAACAAATGCGTGGTGCCGGGGCAATCCCCATCGATTTGGCCAGCCATGGCGGCGGGGTTTGGCTCAGCACGCTTTGCAGTTGGTGGATGACTTGGTTGATCGCTTCGCCTTGCTCGGTTTTAATCGGGTGCAGGCCGTACTTGATGATTTTGGCGGCGGCCGGCCCGCCGATCGAGGCCACATACAGCACGCGGCAATCGGCGATCAATTGCGCGCGGTAGGCGTTTTTGTCGTCGTGGCGGCGTTGGGCGTCGCTATCGACGCTGCGGATATCGATCAAACGCGCTTCGCTAGCCGAAACCTGATACACCAGGAATTGGCGGCAAGAGCCGAAATGGCCCACGACTTGTTGCGGATCGTCGCTGCCCACGGCTACCAGGATGGAGCCGGGCAGGTCGGCCAAGCGCGGTTGCGGCGCCGGACTGGCGTGCGCTGTCGGGCTTTGCAGGAGCGTCAGTGCGGTGCGCACCGAATCGGCATCGGTTTTTACGCCGAAATTGCCGAGCGCTTGATGCAATTGCGCTTCGCCGAGTTGGGCGAGCTTCGTTTCGTCAAGCACGGGGCCGGCGCAGGCGCGCAACACCGAGACGAACAATTTCGGCGAGGTATCGGGCAGGGCGCGTGCGGCCAACCCGATCCTGAGAGCCAGTTCCCGGCTTAAGCTCGACCGGTCCATCGCTCTACGCCGCTAGCGGCAGAATGCAATTGTCGATCGGGCAGACTTTGACGCATTGCGGTTCGTCGTAATCGCCGTTGCACTCGGTACAGGTTTTTTTGTTGATTTCAAAGACGATGGCGCCTTCCTTGATCGAATCGGTCGGGCACACCGGCAGGCAATCGCCACAGGAAATACACTCTTCGGCTACGATGTAAAGGGACATGGCTTTATTCCTCCGCTAAACGTTTCGCTTGTAACGTGGTCGGGATTTTCGGTGCCGGGGACAGCGGTTCGAAGTAGTATTTCGAGCCGTCGCCGAGCATAACTTCGCCGCCCCATTTGTCGGCGGTATCGAACTCGAGGGATTCTATGGTTTCTTCCAAGTCTTTTTTGGCAATGTAGAACAACAGCTTACCGTCTTCGCGCTTTCTAAGCATGACGCTGGGCATGGGGATTCTCCTTTTGGATAGCGTGAGGCGGGCAATTGCCCGCCTGGCAGGAATGGCGGTGGGCGCCTGGCGGCGCCCACCCTACGCGCTGCGATCTTAGCGGATCAAGTCGTAGTTGTAGTCGGTAGTGCCCATGCCTTTGGTTTCTTTGTCCAACTGCTCCAGAACCGCATTGACCAGGGTGGTCAGCACATACATGCCGCCTTCGTAACCCAGGGTGGTCATGCGGTGCAAGTGGTGGCGGTCGAAGATCGGGAAACCGATGCGGATCAGCGGCACTTCGAACTCTTCACCTTTGTAGAAGGTGTCGCGTTGGATGAATTTGCCGTAGCTGTTGCCAATCATGAAGTCCGGTTTGTTGGTGAACATCAAGGAACGGAAGTGCCACAAGTCGCGACCGATATGTACCGTGGCATTTTGGCCGTAAGGAGATTCGGCCAGGATAGCTTCGCAGGCTTTTTTCCAACGTTTGTTGGCGTGGTTAACCAGCACGTCGCTGACTTCGGCACCGAATTCCAGCAGCATTTTGGTCATGCCCAAGGCAAAGTCGGCGTCGCCGTACAGCGCGAATTTTTTGCCGTGCAGCCAGGCGTGCGAGTCGGTGATCATGTCCACGTAACGACCGCGCTCTTTTTCCAACGATTCCGGAATGGCTTTGCCGCTCAGTTCGGAGATTTTCATCAGGAATGCGTCGGTCCATTCCAAGCCCATCGGAATGTTCAGTTTCGGTACGTCGTGATTCCAAGTGGTTTCGGCGAACTTTTTGGTTTTTTCCAATTGCCAGGGTTGCAGCAGCACGGTGGTAATCGCGTTCGGCGCATCCTTGATTTCGTCCATGGTGGTGCCGCCGGAATACATCCGGAAAGTACCGTCGGCCGGAGTATCCAATACTTCGGTCGGATCGCTGAGCAGGGTATAGCCCACGCCCATTTCTTTCATCATCCGGTGGATGATGCGGTAGTTGCCCAAATAGGTTTCGAAACCGGGTACAAAATTGATTTTACCGTTTTTGCCTGGCTCTTTGCCTTCCATGCTTTTCAGCGTGAAGTAACGCGCCATGCCTTCGAACATGTTGTCCCAGCCGGTGGTGTGGCTACCCACGAAGCTTGGGGTGTGAGCAAACGGTACCGGGAAGTCTTGGTCGACGTGGCCTTCTTTTTTGGCGTTGTTGATAAACGCGTTCAAGTCGTCGCCGATAACTTCAGCCATACAGGTGGTCGATACCGCGATGATGTCCGGTTTGTACAAGGCTTTGGCGTTTTCCAGGCCGGCGAACATGTTTTTCTGACCGCCGAATACCGCCGCATCTTCGGTCATGGAGTCGGAGACGCAAGATACCGGCTCTTTGAAGTGACGGTTGAAGTAAGTCCGGAAGTAGGCAACGCAACCTTGCGAACCGTGCACGTACGGCATGGTTTTTTCGAAGCCCAGTGCGCACAGTACCGCGCCCAGAGGTTGGCAGGCTTTAGCCGGGTTGATCGTGATCGCTTCGCGGCTGAAGTTCAGTTCTTGGTATTCCTGGGTGGTGGTCCATTGGAATACTTCGTCGATTTGATCTTGCGGATGACGTTCTTCGTACATCGCGCGCTTGTTGGCAAGATTTTCCTTGTATTCGTCGGTACGGAATAAAGGATAACTCGGTTGGATATTGTCGACTTGTTGGCTCATGATAATCTCCTAAACGCGCCACTAATCTGTGGTCCGGCGTTGAATGGATTGGGTCTGGAGGGTGATCGCCGTTTCGACGTCCACCCATCGATCTGGGAAGGTGAACGCGATACCGCGTCCACCCTGCCGATTAAGCAACCGCTTTTACCGCTTCGCTTTCGGATTCGGCTTTTTTCCAGGGCACCTGGATTTGTTTCCAGCAAGGGTTGTTCAGGGTCATGTCCATATCGCGGGCGAAGATGGCGAAGCCGTCGTAGCCGTGGTATGGGCCTGAATAATCCCAGGAGTGCATTTGCCGGAATGGGATGCCCATTTTTTGGAAAATGTATTTTTCCTTGATACCGGAACCGACCAAGTCGGGTTTGACCTTTTTCACGAATTCTTCGAATTCGTAGCCGGTGACGTCGTCGTACAACAAGGTGGCATTGCCCATTTCCTTGATGGTACGGTCGTAGTCATCGTTGTGACCGAATTCGTAACCGGTACCGACCACTTCCATACCCAAGTCTTCGTATGCACCGATGACGTGGCGTGGACGCAAGCCGCCGATGTACAACATGACTTTTTTGCCTTGCAGGCGTGGTTTGTACTTGGCGATAACCGCTTCGTACTCGGCTTGGTAACGAGCGATCACGCGTTCTGCGCCTTCTTTGATGGTGTCATCGAAGTGAGCGGCGATTTTGCGCAAGCTCTCGGCGATTTTGGTCGGGCCGAAGAAGTTGTACTCGATCCAGGGAATGCTGTACTTTTCTTCCATGTGCCGGGCGATGTAGTTCATCGAACGGTAGCAGTGAATCAGGTTCAGTTTCACTTTTGGGGTTTTTTCGATCTCGGCGATGGTACCGTCGCCGGACCATTGCGCAACGACGCGCAGACCCATTTCTTCCAACAAAGTCCGTGAAGCCCAAGCGTCACCACCGATGTTGTAGTCGCCGATTACCGCGACGTCGTACGGAGTGGTTGGGAAGCTATCGTCGCCGTCGCGTTTGTCCAATACCCAGTCACGAATCGCGTCGTTGGCGATATGGTGGCCCAGAGATTGGGATACGCCGCGGAAACCTTCGCAACGCACCGGCACCACGGTTTTACCGATGTCTTTGGCTTTGTTTTTGGAAACGGCTTCGATGTCGTCGCCGATCAGACCGATCGGGCACTCGGATTGCACGGAAATACCTTTGTGCAATGGGAATAAAGCTTCGATCTCGTCGATACATTTGGCCAGTTTTTTGTCGCCGCCGAAGACGATGTCTTTCTCTTGGAAATCCGAAGTGAAGTTCATCGTACCGAAGGTGTTGACACCGGTGGTACCGACGTAATAGTTACGGCGGCCGGCGCGGGAATATTGGCCGCAGCCGACAGGACCGTGGGAAATGTGGATCATGTCCTTGATCGGACCCCAAACCACACCCTTGGAACCGGCATACGCGCAACCACGGATGGTCATCACGCCTGGCAAGGATTTACGGTTTGAAGTAATGCATTTATTGGATTTTTCCAAGCTTTGATCGTTTACCGCCAAGTGCTTGGCGCGGTCTTTCTTGGCTTTCTCAGGATAGACTTCCAGCACTTCTGCGATCAGCGCTTCAGTCTCTTCTCTTGTCATGGCAGCCATGATGTTTTCCTCCTAATGTCGTGGGTAATCCCCCAACAGACAGTTTTTGGGAACAGATAGGGTGGCGGGCGCTCATCCGCCCGCCGGTTTCTCGCTAGACTTATTCTTCAGCAGCGGTTTTGCCGACCAAAGTTTCGTCTTCTTCTTCCATCAGGCCGAAGTTCATCAACAATTCTTCCAGTTCGTCCATGCTGATCGGAGTAGGGATCACCAGGTTTTTGTTGTTCAGAACTTTTTGAGCCAAAGCGCGGTATTCGTCTGCTTGTTTGGCGGTTGGTTCGTACTCGATAACCGTCATACGACGGATTTCGGCACGTTGTACAACGTTGTCACGTGGTACGAAGTGGATCATTTGAGTGCCCATTTGTCTTGCCAACTCTTCGATCAGTTCGTCTTCACGAGCTGTTTGACGTGAGTTGCAGATCAAACCGGCCAAACGGACGCCGCCTGAGTTGGCGTATTTGACGATACCTTTGGCGATGTTGTTGGCCGCGTACATGGCCATCATCTCGCCAGAGCAAACGATGTAAATTTCTTGCGCTTTGTTTTCGCGGATAGGCATCGCGAAACCGCCGCAAACAACGTCACCCAATACGTCGTAGAACACGAAGTCGAGTTCGTCGTCGTAAGCGCCTTCCTCTTCCAGGAAGTTGATCGCGGTGATAACACCACGGCCGGCGCAGCCAACTCCTGGCTCTGGACCGCCTGATTCAACGCATTTAACGTCGCCGTAGCCGACTTTCAACACGTCTTCCAGTTCCAAGTCCTCGACGCTACCAGCTTCAGCAGCCAAGTGCATGATGGTGGTTTGAGCTTTTGAGTGCAGGATCAAGCGAGTAGAATCGGCTTTAGGGTCGCAGCCGACGATCATCACTTTTTTACCGGCTTCCGCCAGAGCGGCAACCAGGTTTTGGGTAGTGGTGGATTTACCGATACCACCTTTACCGTAAATAGCACATTGACGTAGTTTCGCCATGGTCTTCTCCTCTTGAGTGGGTGTTGTTAATAACAACCTGATAAGAGCAATGGCCGTGCCAATGTGGTATTTGTTTTTATCTTGTTGATTTTAAATGATAAAAAATTCGGATTTTCCGGTTTGGCATGGTGGGGTTGGCAACATTGTTTGTAGGGTCTTGTTATTTAACCAACATAAAAAGCGGGGTTTTTGGCGGGAGAGGTCAGGCGGGATGTTTGATTGGTTGGTCGATGGTTGTTGAGAGAATCTAAACCGTTAGGCGTCGCGGACCGTGACTTTTGAGTTTGTTAGGATTCTCACGCTTTAGATTTGCTGCGGTATTGCCTACCCACAGTTTTTATGCCGGTTTCCATGTAGGTTGGCGGCAAGGTATGAGTTCCAAGTTTTAAAGTTCAACAAAATAAGCAGTTGCCGTGCGGTTCCAGGTTCGCTGCCGCCGTGGTAAATGATGTTCAGCACTTCGCCAGTACCAAGCGTTTCCGTTGAGCGCCGCTTTAATTCATCAATGTCCATACAGCCTTATGAACCGGTAGATTAAAGCAATTAAGCATAGTGTGTACCTTTGTCCTTGGCTAAAATCGATCAAAACCGATAGCCGCTAGGCGTGTTTCGAATATAAGCATTCGGCCTAAAACAGTTATAGCGATTGGGACTCTAGTCTTGCTCATACAACTTGTTGAGAGCAATATTGACTATGTCGGCTACTTCCTTACCTTTAACGGAACCGGCCCGCTCTGCATAGCCGATGGCCGCCCGGTAAAATGCTTCCGCCTGCTCACGCCGCTGCTGGTTAGCGTAAAGATCACCGAGGTATAAAGCTGAATCTGCTGCCGCAATCCAGCCTTCGACAGTATTAGACTGTTGCGCGTATTCCAAGGCCTCCATAAAACGGGCTTCAGCCAGATCCGTGCACTGAAGTTCTTTATAAAGAAAACCGAGGTTACGAGCTGCGTTGGAAGCTGCAGCCCAGCCTTCTGCTGACTGGCCCTGTTTTCCGTAGTGTATAGCTTTTAGGCAGTAGCCTTCCGACTGCTCCAGACTCTGCTGTTGATAGAGCACAACTGCGCAGTTTGAAGCAGCATCGGCGGCAATAACCCAGCCTTCCGCCGAGTCGGCCCGCTCGCCGTAGTCGATGGCCTGGCGGTACGCGTCGGCGGCCGGTTCCGGGCGCTGCTGCTCCTCGTGTAGCAAGCCGAGATTGTAGGCGGCCCTGGCGGCTTCAACCCAGCCTGCCGCCGAGTCGGCCCGCTCCCCGTAGTCGATGGCCTGGCGGCACGCGTCGGCGGCCG
>NZ_JBVVNO010000013.1:0-36561 GCF_056850255.1 Methylomonas sp. Uni0011 | reverse complement strand
TCTTGTAGCAAGCCGAGATTGTACGCGGCCCTGGCGGCTTGAACCCAACCTTCTGCCGAGTCGGCCCGCTCCGCGTAGTCGATGGCCTGGCGGTAAGCGTCGGCGGCCGGGTCCGGGCGCTGCTGCTGCTTGTGCAGAACGCCGAGGTTACGAGCGGCCCTGGCGGCTTCGACCGAGCCTTCTGCCGAGTCGGCCCGCTCCCCGTAGTCGATGGCCTTGCGGTACGCGTCGGCGGCCAGGTCCGGGCGCTGTTGCTCATTTTGCAGAACGCCGAGGTTAAACGCGGCCCTGGCGGCTGCAACCCAACCTTCTGCCGAGTCGGCCCGCTCCGCGTAGTCGATGGCCTTACGGCACGCGTCGGCGGCCGGGTCCGGGCGCTGCTGCTCCTGATGCAGAAGGCCGAGGTTACGAGCGGCCCTGGCGGCTTCGACCGAGCCTTCTGCCGAGTCGGCCCGCTCGCCGTAGTCGATGGCCTGGCGGTACGCGTCGGCGGCCAGGTCCGGGCGCTGCTGCTCCTGATGCAGAAGGCCGAGGTTACGAGCGGCCCCGGCGGCTTCAACCCAGCCTTCTGCCGAGTCGGCCCGCTCCCCGTAGTCGATGGCCATGCGGTAAGCGTCGGCGGCCAGGTCCGGGCGCTGTTGCTCATTTTGCAGAACGCCGAGGTTAAACGCGGCCCCGGCGGCTACAACCCAGCCTTCTGCCGAGTCGGCCCGCTCCGCGTAGTCGATGGCCTGGCGGCACGCGTCGGCGGCCGGGTCCGGGCGCTGCTGCTCCGCGTGCAGAAGGCCGAGGTTACGAGCGGCCCTGGCGGCTTCAACCCAGCCTTCTGCCGAGTCGGCCCGCTCCCCGTAGTCGATGGCCATGCGGTATGCGTCGGCGGCCGGGTCCGGGCGCTGCTGCTCCGCGTGCAGAACGCCGAGGTTGACCGCGGCCCTGGCGGCTTCAATCCAGCCTTCTGCCGACTCGGCCCGCTCGCCGTAGTCAATGGCTTGCTTCATGCAAGACTCGGCATGTTCTTTGGTATGGTCGTAGTAATGAGCGTAGCCAAGTAGCTGGTACCCTTTTGCCATCGTTAATGAATCAACGGACTCGTCAAAGTTGTTGAGCTTCCCTAATTCTCTTTTGACAAAGGCATAATCTTTGTTGTCGTATTTTTTTGTGCACCATTCGTAAAGCAGGTGCAGATCCTGCTGTTGGAAGCAATAGTCCAGCACGGTTTGATCGTCGCCCAGGGTATCGACTACGTTTTGCAAAACACCGGGATCCGGGGACATGGCGAACAAAAAGCCGTGATCGGTCAATTCCTGGCAAGCGGTCGGCCATTGATGGCGCAAGTCGATGTGGTCGATCGCCCGGGCAAAGGCTTGCCAACGGTCTTGGGTTAGCGCAATGCCGCGGGTATCCAGGGTAGCAGCACTGCGCATGATGCCTTTGGCGGGTTCCGACAGCGTGCGCCAACGCAGTCGCATTTCTGCGAATGCTTGGTGCTCGACAAAGCTGAAATTGTGTTCCAACGGGTGCTCCATCGGCGTTTCGTTGGCGGCTGTTGCCATTTCTTGCAGCATGGCATCCGTGGGGGCATTGAGGATGTGGCGCTCAAGCAATTCACACAGGGGGCGGAAAGCCTGGTTGCCCTGGACGATGGCGGCGGGGCCGCCGTTTCTGAGTGTGGCCCAGATAAAGGCGGCACAACCGTTGGCTTTGAGTCTGGTTAGCAAACGCGTGATTTCCGGCAATCGATCTTGAAACAGTTCAAGGTCGTCCAGAACAATGTCCAGCCGCTGGTTTTTGAAATGGTGGATGGCGTCCGGGCCGAGTTCTGGAATGGCGCTATTGGCTTGAGGGACCAGCAGCCAGTGATCCGGAAACGCGGTTTGCAGAACTTGCGCGACTAAGCGGCTTTTTCCGATGAAAGGATTGCCTTCGAGCAATATGCCTTGGTGGTGCGCCGCTTGAGTTTTGGCGTGTTGTGTGCGTTTTTGTATGAAATAGGCGCTGGCATCCTCACTGATTTGTTGGTTTTCCGGGTTGCGTTCCAACGCCATGGTCCAGGGTTTGTTCAAACCCCGCCGCGTTTGAATAAAAGGGATATCGAAGCGCCGCGACTGTATCGAAACTTTGGCTAAATCGAATTTTTTCGCTGGGCCGGCAAAAGCAAAATGGCTGAACCAATCGGTTCGTCTTTTGGTTCGCTTAAGGTAGATAACCAACCACCAACCAAGCAAACTCAGCAGGGGGAGCAGATAAAGTTGAAGCCGCGTTTCAGGGGTGGTGAGATCGATACTGTCGAGCCAGTCTTTGACGTCGTTTTTAACAGGCAGATAACTGAATAATAAGGTCGCGAAACCACCTATCGCACCTATGACTGCTTTGAAGATCCCGTTCATCGAATCACGTTAGTTTGTTTGGGATAGCAAAAGATTAAATGTTTTTGCGATCACTTTTACATGGCCCATCACCGCTGCTGCCACCCCGATCCGGTATCGACAAACTGGCCCGGCGCGGCTTGGTTGATGACTTTTTGCGCCGTCAGTCGCGCGACCTCTTCTGGGCTGACGCCGTTCTTGGCGGCGATGCGTTGGTATTCGGCCTGACGTTGGGCGTTGATGTTGTCGACGAAGGCTTTGACTTCGGCCGGGGCGTCAGGTTTGACCAGGCCCAGCAGGCCGTTGCTGCGTTCGCCGACGGTGCCGGCGGCTTTCAGTTGCGCCAGATCGGCGGCGCCGGCGGAGGTGGACAATATCAAGCCCAGGGCCAGGGCGGACAACAGGGATTGTGCGGTTTTCGCTAACATGGGTTCTCCTTAGAACAGGCCTTTTTGGCTGGAAATCAAATCGTCGACGTCTTTTTCAACTTTCAGGCGGATTTCGTGTTCGATCTTGACGTTCATGTTGATCTCGATCGGTTTGTCCGGGGCTTCGAGTTTGACGGACGGCGAGCATGCCGCCAGTATCCAGACGGCCCAGACCGGCAGTAGGTACTGCGCTGCTAATTTCATTATCTTCTCCTCTCGGCCGCCGGCGGCAGCGTTGGTTATGGTTTCCCAGCGGGCTGGGCTTTGGGTTGGGCCGGCTGCTGGCCGACTTCTTCCAGTATCGCGCGTTCGAAATTGCCGGCCACCAAACCGCGGCGCAACAGCTCCGGCAATTGGCCATTGATGTTCAGGTTAAAGGCCAACGGGTGCCCGGACAGCACTTCCGGATTGTGGCCTTCCAGGCGCAAGCCGATCCGGTAATCGCCGTTGGGCTGGTAGTTTAATTGAGCTTGCAAGCGATGGTAAACCAGGTTGCGTAGCGCTTGAAACGCCAGATTGCCGTCGTCGGCCGGGCTTAGGTAGCGCAAAGTACCGGGGCGGGTGCCGGACAAGGTGCCGTTTTGCAGTTCGATGCTGTCGGTTGCCAGCGTTAACGGCAGTTCGCCGTCGACGCTGCCGGTTCCGGACAGTTGCGGATAATGCAGGCTGGCCAATAGTTGGGCCAGATCGATTTGCCGGGCTTGCAGGGTCAGGGCCAGCGGCATCTGGCCGATGTCGAACGTTGCCGGTGCCAATTCCAACTCGCCGCCGAAGATGGCCAGCCGGGCCCGCTTCAGATTCAATTCCGGTTCCCGGTAGGCGGCGTCTATCTCCAGATCGCGGCCGTTCAAGCCGTCGCCCAATTCAAGCGTCCGAATCCGGGCGCTGAGTTCGCCGCTGCCGGCGCCGAGGTCAGGGACGGCGACATGGATATCGCTGTGCAGCAAGCGCGCCGCTCCGGCGGTTAACGCCAAATCGGAGACATTGATGTCGGCTTTGCCGCGTTTTAGTTGCGCTTGCCAATAGATTTGCCAGGTGGCGGCGATCCGGCCCGACTCCACGCTCCAGTTGCGGGCGGTTTCAGGGAGCCAGGGTTTGGCCAAGTCGAAAGCTTCGCCGGCGGTCAGTGCCAGCCTGCCGGTAATGTCGGCGGCCGGTTGCGGTTGCAGGCTGATCGCGGCGTTGGCTTCGGCCAGAATGGCTTTATCGCGAATCAGCGACAAACGGCCCTGGTTGTGGCTGAAGCCGTCCGAACTGTGCAAGTCCAGATTTAATCGGCTGTTGCCGAGTTGCGCCGCCAACGCCGTCGGCGCGCCGGTCGGCCGCAGCTTGGCCGGCAGCAACGGCGTGCTTGCCAACCAGGCAGCGATGTCGCCCAGTGTGCCGCGCAGGTTGAGCTTGCCGGCAGCGCCGCCGAAGCCGGAACCGTCCAGCGCCAGAATCCGGGCGCGGTTCTCGCCCGCCAGCGTCAGGTCGAAATTGCTCATGTCGGCGGCCAGTTCCAGGGTCAGGTTTTGCCGGCCGTCTTCGAGGTTCAGCCGGTAAGCGGCGGGCGGCGTCAGTCCGAATTGGGCGCTGCCGTTGAAATTGCTGTCGCCCCAGGGTGTGGCGATTTGCAGATCGAGCTGGGCGATGCGTACCGGCGGCAGCGGCAAGCGCTGGCGCTCGGCGTCCGCAGCGGCCGCCGCGGGGTTGTCGGCAGCGGGCCGGTAGTCCAGCTTCAGCGCAGCGTGGCCGATATCGACGGCTTCCAGGCTTAGCGGTTCGAGCCGGTAACCGGCGGCGACGTTTTCCAGCGTTACTTGCAACGGGCCGGCGGCGGTTTCCAGCGTAAATCCGAACCGGGCCAATTGCACCCGCGCGGAATCGAATTTCAGGCCGGACAACTCCGATGCTACCAGCGGACTGAATTGCAACGCGCGCATTAGCAATCGTTCGCTAATTTGAAAGCGCAGGCTCCAGAACGCAACGCCGAGTATCGCCAGCAGCGCCAGCAAAAACAGCCACCTGTAACGTTTGGCGGGTTTGCTGGCCGGCGGCGAAACGGGTGTGGGCTTCATTGCTTAACCTTATTAGCGTTAAAGCCAATGAGCGGCGCCAGCAGAAAGGCGCTGCCGACACCGGCGGCCAAGGTCACGCCGAAGGCATGGACGATGGCGGTGGAACTGCTTGCCAACAAACCGTAGCCCAGCAGGGTGGTGAAGGCCGACAAGGCCACCGCCAGCGTCGTCGTATCGCGCTTGTCAACCGTACCGGCGGAGGCTGCTGCCATATGGAAGAACACCGCATAGTCGACGGCAACTTCCAACACCAACAGCAACGCGAACAGATTGAACAAGGTAAACAATTCGCCGAACCAGCCTAGCGTTGCCAGCGCCGTTAACATCGCCAACAGCGGCACCGACATCACCTGCCCGCCGTCGCGCCAGCCCAGCCGGTAAATCAGGATGCCCAGAATCAAGCCGCACACCCCAACCAACAGCACTGTCACTCGCTGCCGGTAGCGCTGGAATAAATCCGACAATTGCGATACGTGGTCTACCCAGACGACGCCGGGCAAATCGGCCAGCGCTCTTAGCGGGGCCAGATCGGCGATGCCGGCCAAAGTCACGATGCTGCGGCAAGCCTCGGCGTTGCAGCCCAGCCATTGCTGGCGCAGATTGGGGTTGGCGCTTGCCAGCCAGTCGTCCAGGCTCAACGTTTTTGATTCTGCGGCCGCGAAATTTTGTAACTCATTATCGATTGCCGTTTGCTCGAATCCGAGGTTCAGCATATAGCGCTGCAACAAATCCGGCCGGTAAACGCCGGTTTTCAGTAACTGGTAATCGGCTCGTTGTTGGGTCGGGTCCGGCCAGTGCGAACTGACGCCATCGAACTGCTTGAGTTTGGCTTGCGCGGTTAGCGGTGCCAGCACGTCGAGCAGGCCGCGTTCGTTGCGGTACCAATCGGCCAGGTCTGCGCCGGAGACCAGGAAGAATTGGTTGTCGCGGCCGATCGGCAGTAACCGCCTGATGTCGGCGTCCGCTGCGGTAATTTCGGTTGGTGCGGTTTGCAACAGGCGAACGTCGTCTTGTGCGCGCAACAGGCTCAGGCCGCCGACCAGCAGTAGCGCGAAACCGGCGGACAGGCTACGCCGATGGCGGTGTAGCCGTTCCGGCCAGCTGCGTTGCCAGTAGCCGGCCAGACTCAGCATGCCGAATTGGTATTGCGGCCGGAAGCGGGCCAGTAGCACAGGAAACAGCATGACCACGGTAAGCCAGGAGGCGACCAGACCCAGTGCCGAGAACAGTGCCATTTCCCGCAAACCCGGAAACGGCGAGAAGCCAAGACCGGCATAACCCAACAAACTGGTCAGCAAGCCGAAGCCGATACCCGGCAGCACGTACGTTAAGCCGCGGCGCGGCGTCCAGTGCGGCAGGCCGAGGCCGTCGCAAAAAAAATGCAACGCGTAATCGACCACCACGCCGATCAAGCTGGAGCCGAACACCAAGGTCATGATGTGCAGTTTCGGGACCAGCAGCAGGCTCAAGTTCCAGGCTGCCAGCAGGCCGACGGCCACGGCCAGGCAACACAGCAGCAAGGGCCGGGGGCTGCGGAAAGTCAGCCAGAGCAGCAATACCACCCCCAGCGTCGAGCCACTGCCGATGGTGGATATTTCGTGTTGGGCCTGGTGGGCGCCGTAGGCGGTAAACAGCGGCAGGCCGGTCGCCAGCAGTTCGCCGCCTTGTTGGCGGACCTCGTTTTGCAAACTTTGATTCAGGCTCAGCAAGAGTTCCAGTTTGTCGAGTTTCAAATCTCGGTCGGGCAATTCGCCGACCAGCAAGGCCCAGACCATCTGTCCGTCCGGCACCACCACGGCGCCGTGTTCGATATTCAGTTGCAGCGGGTTTTGCGCGGCGAAGTAACGGCTGAACAGCAACAACGGGTCGTGTTCCAGATTGGCGGCCTGCAACTGGCCGATCGGGCTGTACAGCGTTTCCAGATTCTCGCGCAGCAAGCGTTCTGGATCGTGTTGCAAGGCTTGCCGGGTTTTCGCGTCCAGCAGTTGGTAGCGGTAACTAAACAGTTGCTGATAGCTTTGCCGGTACTGTTGCTGCGGAATTTGCAAGGTCAACTCGGCGAACAGCCCGCTGGCGGCGAGGCGCGTCTTCACCGTTTCGGCCAGGGTTACCGCTTGACCGGCGTTGGCAGCGCCAGCCAGCCAGACCACTTTGCGGTTGACGGCCTGATTGTGGCGTTCGATGGCATTTGCAACCTCCGGCCGTTGTTCCGCCTGCGGCAGTAGCGCCAGGAAGCCGGTTTCCAGCCAATCCCGCCGCAGATTTTGCAGGGTCAGCCAGGCCAGGGCCAGCATGCCCAGCAGCCACAGCGCCGCGTAAAGTTTAGGGCGATAAACGCGCAAATTCGGCCGCCTGTTGCGGGCTGAGTTGGGCTGGGCGGCTGATCCTGTCGAAGCCGATCCGCGACACGTTGCCGCCGGTTTCGCGAATTTCCACGCTGCGCAATTCGCTGTCGCCGGCCAGGTAAATGGCGGCGATGGCTTTGCCGAGCAGCGGGTCTTTCGGCAGCAATGTCAGGCGCCAGGAATCGGCTTGCATCTCGGCGCTGGCGCTGAAGTCTGCGCTTAGCTCGGCGAAATCGCCACCGAGCATGGCCGGAAACACGCGACCGAAACTGGCCGGCAGGGCTTGCTCGCCCTGGCTGGTGATTAAGCGGTTTTCTCCGATCAGCAGTACCGACTCGACCGGGCTGACGGTTTTCCAGATCACGCCGCGTTGCTGCTGGAAGGTGAATTCGCCTTCCGAAACCAACGGTTTGCTCAGAAATTTCAGTTGTTTTTCCTGACGAAAATGGCCTTGGACGATTGCCGCCGGTACCAATCGGGATTTGATGGCGGCCAAGGCGTCGTCGGCCTGGGCGGCGGCGGTGAACAGCCAGAGCAGCAGGGCGGATAAGGTTTTCATGGTTTTTCGATCCCGAGTTTGGCGAACAAAACCGGCGGCGATTCGAAACGCATTTCCCGTGTTTCGATATCCACCGCCACCTGCACGCTGTGGCCCTTGCACAGCCGGCTGCCGCTGGCGTGGTCGAGGATCAGATAGTCGATTTTCAGCCGGTTTTCCCACTCGCTCAGCGTGGCGCGCACCAAAATGCGCTGGCCGAAACGCGCCGGTTTTATGTAGCGCAGGTGCAAGTCGATGATAGGCCAGAAAAATCCCGAATCGCGCATTTGCCGGTAGTCGTAATCGATGCTTTCCAGCAAGGCGCAGCGGGCGATCTCGAAATACTTGCAATAGTGGCCGTGCCACACCACTTCCATCATATCGACATCGTGGAACGGAACCAGCAACTCGACTTCGGTGGTCAATTTTTCGGCCATGGCGTTACGGATACAGTTGCCATTGCTGCTGCCGAATCGCACTCAGGCAGCGGCGCAAATCGGCTTCCAGCGCCCGGTCGTTGGTCAAAAACGCCACTTGCTCGCGCACTTGGTGCAGAGTCGCTTGCAACATCGGTCCGCTCCGATCCAGGCCGCCGCGCAGTTCCAATGCCTGGCAGCTCGCGATCAATAACGCTGCCGCCACTTGTTCCGTCAGTTCCAGAATCCGGATGCAGTCGCGTGCGGCAATCGTGCCCATGCTGACTTTGTCCTGGTTATGGCATTCGGTGGACCGGGAGAACACGCTGGCCGGCATGGTCAGTTTCAAGGCTTCGGCAGTCCAGGCCGAGACGCCGATTTGCACTGCCTTAAAGCCGTGGTTCAAAGGTGCCTGGTCGCCGCAGGCACCGCTCAGATTGGCCGGCAGGCCGTGGTTGAATTTGGGATCGACCAGTTGCGCCAGTTGCCGGTCCATCAGGTCGGCCAAGTTGGCGACGGCGGTTTTCAAGGTATCCATCGCCATCGCGATATGGCCGCCGTAAAAATGGCCGCCGTGCAGCACATGTTCGCCGTCGGCATCGATCAGCGGATTGTCGTTGGCGCTATTCAATTCCGTTTCGATCAGTTGCCGCAGCCAGGGCAGGGCGTCTTCCAGGGCGCCGATCACATGCGGCGCGCAGCGGAGCGAATAACGGTCCTGCAAGCGCTTGTCGTTGCGCGGCGCTTCGCCCGCGATTTGCAGATCGGCGCGGATCCGGGCCGCAACCCGCATCTGGCCGGGATGGGGCTTTAACGAAAACAATTTGGCGTCGAAGTGGTAGGCGTTGCCCTGCAAGGCCGCCACCGCCAGGCTGGTGATGCGGGTGCAGAGTCCTGCCAGATAGGCGGCGCGGTCGAAAGCCAGGCAAGCCAGGCCGGTCATTGCCGCGGTGCCGTTCATGATCGCCAGGGCTTCCTTGGGTTGGAAGCGTAGGGCTTCGATCTGCAACTCGGCCAATACCTCTGCGGCCGGGCGCCGTTGTCCGCGGTGCAGCACCTCGCGTTCGCCGGCCAGCACCGCGGCCAAATAAGACAAAGGCGTCAAATCGCCGCTGGCACCGACCGAGCCTTCCTGCGGAATCAACGGCAAAACGTCGTGTTGCAGCAATAGTGCGATTTGTTGCAACAGTTTGTATCTGACGCCGGAATAACCTTGAGCCAGGCTGGCCAGGCGTGCGGCAACAATCGCGCGGCTTTGTTCGGCGTCGAAGTGATGACCCAGGCCACAGCCGTGAAAGGTGTACAAATGAATCGGTAATTCTTCAACTCGATCGGCCGGAATGGCGACCGTGCAGGAGTCGCCGTAACCGGTGGTGACGCCGTAGACGCAGCCTTCTTCCTGCAATAGCCGGTCGACGAAGGCGGCACCGCGGTCGATGCGGGCGGCAAAGTCCGGATTATCGCTTAACCCAGCGCCACGGCGTTGGCGGGCCAGATCGGCGATGGATTCGATGGGCAACGGCGAGCCGTCGAACAGTACGGGCGGCAGTTGGGTCACGGCGTCGGTGTGCGATTCGAGTTGAGCCGGAAGCCGGCCGGGTAGCGTAACGATGAGTTGGACATGCCGGTTGTGTAAATCAAAACGTCCGGGATTTTCGCATATCCCGCGGCGGCGGGTTAACCAAGTTTACTGGTTGCCGCGCGCGGCTTTTTTGAAGACTGGCTCAAGTTATTCGCCAAGGCTGGTTTCTGCGTCTTGCTAAGTTAGAGCTACTTCAAAGAATGCCGGTGCAATGCTCGTAACAATGAGCCGTGCAGAAAGCAAACTCAGCGAGTTTAGCTTTCCGTGCATTCCATTAACTCGACGGCGATAACGCAAAGCCGTCACTGCAACAGGTTGGATCGGTTGGTGTGCCTGTTGCAGTTCATATGATATAAAGGTGACCGATATGAAAACGCTCAACAAGATTGCGGCGGGCATTTTTGCCATTGCTGCAAGCTCCGCCTCTCTGGCATTCGCCGCAGATACCTCTCAGTTGCTTGGCAAAGATCTCGACCAAAACCGCGATTTGGTCAATAGCGTCATGCATGGCCGCAACTACATGGTTCAAGTCGATCAGGCCGGTAAAATCAAACAAATCATCGATACCGGAGCCAACGGCGACGGCAGCGATCCGATGCAAGCGGCAAACGCCGGCGGCGCGGTGCTGGCCCAAGCCGCAGTAACTTCCGTCGAATTGCCGGTCAATTACGAAGGGCAACACGCCATCGATTTTTTAGGGGCCGAACTGGCCAAGGTGGCTGACGGTTACGGCCTGACACCGGACAAATTGCGGGAAATGCTACTCAGCGACGATTCGTTGCGGGTCGATGAGAACAATCGGATGTTTTACGTCGACCAAGATGCCGGTAATCCCGGCGCGCACGAACCCGAAACGGCGGGCGGTGCAACCACAGCGACGACCAGCAATACCACGGTGCCGATCGCTTCTACCGCGCAGCTGGCCAATGCCTTCAAATTGCATAGCAAACCGGGCGCGAGCAAAACCATTTATCTTAACTTCGTCGGCTACACCGCCAGCAAAACCGCTTGGAGCAGCTCGACCATCACCGCGCCGGCCTACGACTTGAGCGGTAACCCGGCGGTATTCGACGACAACGAACGCAGCAATATCATCAGTATCTGGAATCGGGTGGCCGAGGATTACATTGCCTTCGATGTCGACGTCACCACCGAGCCGCCCAGCAGCGACGCGCTGCTCCGCACCAGTTCCGCCGATACCAGTTACGGCACCCAAGTCGTGATCACCAAAACCGGCACCATTAGTTGTAACTGCGGTGGTGTCGCCTACGTCGGCGTGGTATCGATGGTGAATAACACTTACTACCAACCGGCATGGGTGTTCCAACAATCGCTGGCCAACAATGAAAAATACATTGCGGAAGCGATATCGCATGAAGCCGGCCATACCCTGGGCTTGTTGCATGACGGCCATAATTCCGGGACCACCACGGTAGGTTATTACAGCGGCCACGGTACCGGCGAAACCGGCTGGGCGCCGATCATGGGGGTTGGTTACTACAAAAATGTGACTCAGTGGAGTGCCGGTGTCTATCCTGGTGCCAATAACCAGCAAAACGATCTGGCGGTGATGGCATCCGCCGGATTTAATGCGCGCATTGATGATTTCGGTAATCTTTTCGGCAACGCCAGCTCGTTGAACAACACCGCAACCGGCGCCACAGCAAATGTCAGCACGTTCGGTGTGATCGAAACCGCTGCCGATATCGATATGTTTATCGTCAATACGGCCGGCGGATTGGTGAATCTGAGCGTGAAACCGGCCGCGAAAGGTCCGAATCTGGACGTTAAAACGACGCTTTACAAAGCCGATGGCAGCGTGGTTGCGACCAGTGCGTCGGAAACCTCGTTGGCGGCAACGATCAACAGTACGGTACCTGCCGGCGTTTATTATCTGGCGGTTAGTGGCAGCGCTCATGCCGCTGCCGGCACCGATTACGGCTATCCGACCTACGCCAGCTTGGGCCAATACAGCATCACCGGCTCGTTCCCGGTTGCCAATGCCGGCGCCGCCGCACCGGCTGCGGTGATCGATGCTTCCACCTTGAGCGGGCCTAGCGCATTGACCGTCAATTTCTCGGCCAACAAATCCATCGGCAACGGCAATATCGTCAAATACCAATGGAGCTTTGGCGACGGCGGCAGCTCCACCAGCGCCAACCCGGTCTATATCTACAAAACCGCCGGGACCTTTACCGCAAAACTGACCGTAACCAACCAGTACAACTTGACCGATACCCAATCGGTACAAGTGGTTGTCACCGCGCCGGCAGTGAAATCGGTATCCGTGGGCTCCGCCAGCTTGATGGTTGCCAGAGGCTCCACTGCTACCGGGATGATTTTGCTCAGAGTGGTTGACGCCCAAGGCCGCCCGGTGCCGAATGCGGTGGTAACCGGCACCTGGTCGGGTGCGCTGTCCGGTTCTTCGGTTGCTAAAACCGGAACCGACGGTATCGTGTTTCACACCTCCAAACCGTCGAGACAAGTCAGGGCGGCATCCGGCGTGTATACCATCAACAGTATTTCCGCTCCCGGTTATACCTACGCCCCGGCGAAAAACGTTAGATCGGTATTTACTCTGACCTGGTAACCGGCGTTGCCGGCGGACACCGGGTCCGGTGTCCGCCGGCCCGCTGGGCATACAGCGTAGGCCGCCGTTCTTTTGAACGGCGGCTTTTTTATGTCTGCCAGAAATCGTAGAAATTGAACCATTGCAACGGCGCTTGCAATGTATGCTGTTGCAGCCGCTGCGCATAAAGTGCGGCCGCTTGTTGGATAACGGCATCCCGCTGTTCGCGCCGCCAACTCAACGCATCGCCGATTCGTTCGAACACGATTCGGTGTCTGCCCTTGCACTTGACGCAAAACAGGTAATACACCGGGCATTTCAACAGGCCTGCCAATACGAACGGCCCGAGCGGCAATCGGGCCGGCGCCCCCAGGAAATCGACGGTCAGGGTACGGCCGCCATTGACCGGCGTGCGGTCGGCCGCAATCACCACCAGTTCGCCCTGTTCGATTTTTTCCGCCAGCAGCATGGCCGTGGCGGCATTGATTTCGGTGACTTGCAATAGATTCATCGCACTGTCCGGGTTGTAACGGCGGAGCAGGCGATTGAATTTTTCGGCGTGCTTGGTATGCACCAATACCGTGATCTTGACGGCAGCGTCGCGGTCGGCCATGACCCGGCATACTTCCGGATTGCCCAGGTGGTTGGCCAGCAACAAGGCGCCACGGCCGCCGGCAAGGTCGGCCAATAGCTGTTCGCGGCCCGAGAATTCGACATCGTTTACCGCGATCAGACCCGACCAGGCCGCCAGTTTGTCGATAATGGCGTTGGCGAAGCCGAGGAAGTGGCGGTAGCTATCGAACAGGCTACCCGATAGCTTCACCTCGGGCTGGAAAGCCGCCAATCGGGTCAGGTAATCGCGGCTGGCGCGTCTGGCCGCGGAATTTGCCAGCCAGTAATAGGTCACGACCGGGTAGAGAAAGACTTGCAGCATCTGCCGTCCGCACAGTCGGTAGACCGCAAACAACAGGCGCATACCCCAAGCCAGGCTCCAGTCCTGCATTTGCGACCAATGCCGCTTGGTTTTCATCGCCAATGCCGCGCCAGCAGGCGGGGGATACGGGGCAGCATGCCGCAAAACAGGCGGGCGTGGGCCGCCGAAATCTTCAAGTTGTCCCGCCATAGATCGAAATGGGAAACGCCGTCCAGGGGGTAGCGGACGGCGGTCGCCAGGTTGACCGCCTCCAGACCCTGCCAGTACAAGCGCACTACGATATCGATATCGAACGCCATGCCGGGCGCCAGCCGGCTGCCGGCCAGCAATTGCCCGACCGCCGTCAACGGATACAGGCGAAAGCCGCACATGCCGTCGCCGATGGCGGTCGACAAGGTATTGATTGCGATCCAGAAATTGGTGATTTTTCGGCCATGAACCCGACTTTTCGGCGCGTCGCTCTGGTATTGCGGGGTTCCCAAGATCATTTTTTCCGGATGTTGGCAGCCCAGCTCGAGAAATTTGGGAATATCGTCCACGTCATGCTGGCCGTCGGCGTCGATTTGCAGCGCATGACTGAAGCCCTGGGCGATGGCCCTTTGAAAACCGTCGACTACCGCCGCGCCCTTGCCGCCGTTACTCGGCCGTTGTAGCAACATGATCCAACTGCGGTGTCGGGCGGCACACTCGATCAGTACTTGCCGGCATGTCGGACTACTGCCGTCGTCGACCAGAATGCAAGGCAAACCGAAGCGTTCCAATCGCGCCAGCAATGGCACGATCGCGCTTTCGTGGTTGTAAACCGGGATGACCAAACAGGTTTTCATGATGGGTCCGCTGCGTATGCCAAACGGCCGGAACTATAGACTTGTTCGGCTTGGCTGAATCGGAAATTCAATTTGTTGCTGTCGCGGCGCCAGTCCAGCGTTAATTGCAATTCATAATCGGGACGGACCGGTTTAGCGAACTTGACGGCTTCCAAACGGCTAAACGGCGCGTTGATGTTAAAAAGTTGTTTGCCGAAATGCTCGGCCCAGCCGATCTGGACCACACCGGGCAGAATCGGATAACCCGGGAAGTGGTCGGCAAAATAGCGCAGCTGGCGCGGCACTTTCAAACCCAGCACCACGGTGTCCGGCTGCAAGTCGGCGGTTTGCAACAGCGGCATGCGGTCGTTGCTCTGTAACAAGGTTTGCAGCAATTGGCTGTCCAGTTTGGCTTGCACGGTGGTCGGCATGGCGGACAGAAATAGCCACTTGCGCGGAATCAACACCGCTTCGAACCACGGCTGCAAAGCTTCCTTCAGCTTGCCGATCAAGGCTTTACGGCCGTGGGCGGCCATCGCCGCGTTACCGGCTGCTGACAGTACCGCACAGACCGCCAACTGGTCGCGGCTGCCGGCCAAAGCCAGGGCATGGACTTCGCTCAGCCAGGGGTTATCCGCCAAATGCCGTTCCAATTCGGTTAGAGATAAGCGTTTTTCTTCGATTTTGACGATACGGTCGCGGCGGCCGTGCAATAGGAAACGGTCCTTGCTTTGCAAATCCAGCCTGTCGTCCAGTTCCAGCGTGTTATCGTCCGGCAAATAGGGTGAACTCAGGTAGGCCTTGCCGTCGATTAGTTCGAGACTCAGGCCGTCGAACAATTGCCAGACCGGATCGGGATAGCGGCGCCAGGCGATGCCGCCGGTTTCGCTGCTACCGTAGATTTCCAGCGCCGCCCGGCCACAATGGCGCTCAATCTGCGCGGCGGACTCGGCCGGAAGCGGGCCGCCGGAACTGAAAATGGCGGAAAGCCCGGCCAGACTGGGCCACGGCGCATCGCCAGCCAGCCGCTTCAAATGGGCCGGGCTGGCGACCCAGCAGGCCGGACCGGCTGCGGCTTGTCGAGCCAGATGCTCGGCATCCAACGCCGTTTCGCTGTGGAAGGTGCGGCCGGCCGCTAGCGGCCACAACACCCGGAACAGCAGCCCGTAAATGTGTTGCTGGCTGACCGTTGCCAGAATCCGGCTGCCGGCCAAATCCCGGCCCCAAAGCCTTTCCAGCGTGTCGACTTCGGCTTGCAACTGTCGGAGGGATTTGCTTATCGATTTGGCCGCGCCGGTCGAGCCGGAGGTGAAAATCGCCAGATTGTTCGCGTCCGGCTGCAGACGGTCGAAAACCGGCATTCTCCCACGCTCTTGGTCCAGCCGATAATCGAAGCCGGCTTGCCAGTCGCCGATCAGCCGGCAGCCGGCCTGTTGCAGTTGCTGCGCCGGGCCGGGCCGGTTGTTGGCGGCGAGCCAGACCTGCTTGCCGGCGTGCCACAGCGCGCACAACAACACCGCAAACGGGTAGGCGTCGTGGCAGAACAAGGCATATTTTTGCCCGTTTTGAGCGGACAACGATTCCCGCCAGTCATCGACCGCCGCGCGAAATTCGGCGAAGCTATAATCGCGGCCGCCGTGTCGGGCAACGGTTCCGGTCCGCTCGGCACTGAGTAAATCGGCCAGCGCAATCAAGAGCTTATTCCGGTTTCAGCGTGCGCAGCCTGACCCAATATTCGCCGGCAAACAGCAATCCCATCAGCAGGTAAGCGATCAGGCCGTTGTACAGGCTCCAAACCTGGAAACTGCTCCACAGCGCGGTCGCCGTAGCGATGCCGCCGTTGACGATAAAAAAGCCGCACCAGACCTGGGTCACGCGTCGGGTATACAACACGCCTTGCGCCGGCAGATCGGGTTGCTTCAACCGGGCCAGACGTTCGACGATCGAAGGTGGATGGAGCAGGCTGGCGGCAAATATCGCCAGCATCACCGCATTCATCAGCGCCGGATAAAAGCGCAAGGCCACGGCCTGATTGCTCCAGATTGCAAAGCCGGCGTAGGCCAAGCCGGCCAGCAACAATGGTTTGCTCCAGTCGGCGCGGACCAGGGCCAAGCGCAACAGCAACATCGCGCCGAGTGCTAGCGCGATGAGCCGGGGTTGCAGGTATTGCAGGCCGAAATACACCGCCGCCGGATACAGCGCGGTTAACAGGCCGATCAGCGCATTCAAGCCCGGCGCCATCTCAATCCTGCATCAGGCGGTGGACGGCCTCGACCACGTCGCCTATGGTGCGCGCGGTTTTGAAATCCTCGGGTTTCACCATTTTGCCGGTGAGTTCTTTCAGGCGCACAATCATGTCGACCGCGTCGATACTGTCGAAATCCAGGTCTTCGTAGAGGCGGGCTTCCGGTTCGATGCGGTCTGGGTCCATTTCGAACATTTCCACCATGATGTCTTGGATGGCGGCCAAAATTTGTTCACGATTTTTCATAAGCTGTTAACTGCGCGCGGAATCGATAAATTGAGCCAGAGCCGCAACCGACGAAAAAATCTGCGCCACGTCGTCCTGTTCGGCGTCGATTTTAACCTGGTATTGCTTGCGGATCGCCACGCCCAATTCCAGGGCGTCGATCGAATCCAGCCCCAGCCCGCCGTTAAACAGCGGCGCCGAGCTGTCGATGTCGGCGGCGTCGATGTCTTCCAACGCCAGCGTATCGACGATCAGGCGTTTTAATTCAGTTTCGGTGTTGCTCATAAGCTTGGCGTTGTTCGGTGAAGTAATCCAATAAAGTTTGGGTCAGCCGGCGCAGCGCGATCGAGTGCGGTTGCAATCGCCGGTACTCGCTCAGGTCGATGTCGTCGCCGACTTCCATCCGCAAATGAAACTGCCGCGGCGGAATCCGGTACCAGGCCAGGTTCTTGGTCAAGGTGCTGGGGGTGCAAGTCAAGGTCACCGGGGTTAACACGCAGTCGGCGGCCAGGGCAATCGCGGCGGCGCCGCGCTGGAAGCGGTAAGCCTGGCCCGGTATCGAACGGGTGCCCTCCGGGAATACGATCAAGCCGCCGCCACCGTTCAGCCACGCCGCACAATCGGCGATCATGGTCTGCGAATCGGCATTGCTGATGTAGCCGGCATGCAGGATCGAGCCGCGCATGGCCGGATTGCGCCACAAGCTGGCCTTGACGATGCAACTGGCTTGCTTGATGCGGCTGAGCAGAAACACCACATCCACCAAGGTCGGATGGTTGGCTACCACCAGTTGGCCGGGACGATTCAGTTTTTCGCCGCCGCAGATTTGGTAACTCATCACGCCCAGCCGGTGCATCAAGCCGATAAAAGCATAAAAGCTCAGATGGACCATGGTTTGGGCGCGGCAGGCTTTGCGGCGGCGGTCGCCGGGCAGCAGCGCCAGCAACGGAAACACCACCAACCACAACAGCACGCCGCCGAGGCCGAAACAGGCGAAGCTGATTGCGGTTGCCGCCAGTCGCCAAAGATAGTTGATGTTGTGACTCAGAGTTTTTGCCATTGCCAACCGCGGCCGCCGTTTCCCAAATGCAATTCGGATTGGTCGGCGGCCAGGAATTCGATAAAGGCCGGCAATTGTAGCGGTTGCTCGCCATCCTGACGAGTCGAGCTTGTCGGCGAAAACGCCAGCGCCAGACCGGGGCCGGCAAGCGCCAGCCGCAATGCAGCCGCGCAGGGAAAGGGTAACGATGCCGCAAAACCGGCCGAAGGAAAGAAATCCGGCAATACTTCGTCGTAATACACCAGCAGGACTTCGCCGTGTCCGGCGTGTAATAAGCCTAGCGCTTCGATCAGTCCCGGTCCGAGCCCGCCGGCGCCGGGGGCGACGCAATTGATTTCGCAGCGGTTGGCGTAGGCGATTGAAAACAGGCCGGCAATCGCATTGTGTACCGACAGGCTGAACGCGGTCGGCGACAATTCCTCGCCGCGCTGCAGATCGTTCAGCATGTCCAGGCATTTGCCGATTTCGCCGTGCGACGAGCTGAACACGGCCGGCATTTGCTCGCCGGGCGTCAGGCATTGCTCGACGACGAACATCGCCGCCTTCGCCAGCGGGCTGAGCCGGCGTTGCAAGGGTTTGGGCGTGTATTGCAGCGGCGGCGGGGGTTGATGATCCGGCGGTTTCCGGCCGGCCGCAAATTGCCGCCAGTCATCCTGGGTTTGCAAGCCCGGTGCCCAGGCGCTCCAACGGCGGATGATGAACGGGTAGGCCATGTTGCGGAAGTCGGTTGACGCTGGCGCCGAAGCGGCGGGGAGCAAATTATAATCGGGAACTGAACTGCCGCGCGCGGGTCGCCGTTCAGAGGATTCGGAACGAGGGAATTTGGACGGGTGATGCAATACGAACCGAAGCCAAGGCCATAAGGTGTAATTGGGTAGGGCGTCAATAGGCTAAGCCGTCTTGCGCCGCAAGTTGGCTTTTAATCATGCGGCGTATTACGCTATCGCTAATACGCCCTACGCGGGCTGAACCAGCTGTGTTGGATGGCATCGTGTCCACGCATTGGGGCATCTCCAAATTTAGGTAGCCTATTTTAACCGGTACCAGCAGTTATCGGTCTCGGATTGCTTGGCTTTGTGAGCTTTTCACCAGCCTGTTAGACAATTCCCGTGGTAAAGTAAACGCCAATAACAAAAAAAACAGCCAAGGTTTTTATCAAAGTAATAAAAAAAATATCTTTATACGCTTGCTTGTGAGTGAGACCAGTAACAAACAATAAAGTCATCACCGCACCATTATGTGGGAGAGTGTCCATACTGCCAGATGCCATAGCAGCGATTCTATGCAAGACCTCTAAAGGTATCTCCGCATGCTGGGCATTCTGAACAAATGTTTCGGCCATTCCCGCTAAGGCAATACTCATACCTCCCGATGCTGAACCAGTTATTCCAGCTAACACGCTTATAGAAATTGCTTCATTCAACAATGGGTTAGAGATTGATTTTAACGCATTCTCAATAGCTACAAAGCTCGGCAAAGCCGCAATGATGCCGCCATAACCATACTCAGAAGCGGTGTTCATAACAGCTAACAGCGAACCGCTAATAGTTTCTTTGACAGCTATTTTGAAACTGACTTTAATTGTCTTAAATGCGAAAACTAGTGTAGTCAAAATACCAATCAATAGTGCGCCTTCTACGGCCCAGATAGCCTTAACTTTAGCTATCTCAGTAATCAACGGTTTAGCCTGACCTACTACGTCAACGCTATAGACTTCACCATAATACGTTGGTATCCATTCACTAAGCTTGTAAGTCATCAAACCAACTAAAAACAAAGGCATTAAAGCAATAGCTGGGTGTGGTAGATTTTCGACGTTGCGTGAGATGGGCGTATTTTCGTTCTCTACCCCATACCCTTCACCAGAAGCAATTGCTTGGTAACGACGATAGCTAAGAAAAGCTAAACCAAAAATAAAAATAAAACCCGCGCCAATAAAGCCTAACGAGGGGGCAGCATAAACATCAGTTTTAAAAAAGGTTGTCGGAATTATGTTTTGGATTTGTGGCGATCCCGGCAATGAGTCCATGGTATAAGTAAATGCGCCTAAGGCAATAGTAGCTGGCAACAAGCGCTTCGGTATGTTGTTTTTTCTAAACATCTCTGAAGCAAATGGATAAACAGCAAAAACAACTACAAACAGGGAAACTCCAAAATAAGTCAATAACGAACAAGCAACAACCACGATTAATATTGTACCTTGAGAACCAACAAATTTAGTAATTGTCGCAACTATCACGGTGGAAAATCCTGATAGCTCAATCATTTTTCCAAAAACCCCTCCCAGCAAGAAAACCGGAAAATATAACTTAATGAACGCCGACATTTTTTCCATAAAAATACCTGTGAAGAATGGCGCAATTAAACTAGGGTCCGTGAATAATACTGCAGCACTCGCTATTAAGGGGGAAAAGAGAATAACACTGTAACCACGAAGAGCAATAAAAATCAGGGCAACCAACGAAATTATAACTATAAAAAAACTCACGACCGCTCCCGAACTAACCAGTTTTATAAAAAATAATTAATAACTTACCGACTAATTTTCTCATCAATTCCTTGCTACTACAACCAGCTAGCTGATCATGATGCTCTCTAAAAGCTAAGTCGCACAAGGTCCTAAATTTTTTACCAGTCATTTGCTACATGGTAATCGACCTTATAACGACAGAAGTTTCAAAAAATACTAACAAAAAGAGAAAGCCTGAATTATCTGCTCGAAGCACTCTGAATTTCTTTATATATCTCAGTATTTTTAATAATCTTATGCGCATCTCTTTTTGCAAAAGAGGTGATTTTATCGATCGGACCCATCCCATCAAGCGCAACATTTAAAATCTGCTGCTCATTCAAATTTAATTGCACGCAATATATCCACCCATGATGAAAATGCTTTTCCGATATTGCCCTAACCTCTCCACAATAAACATTCCCCCACTCAGGAGACTTATCAATCAAAAATCTTGCATCAGATTTTCTTTCAATCATAATTATACCGATATAGTTTTGAATGTCTGCGATCCCCTTCACCCTATAAGTCATGTCATAACAAATATGAAGCACCTTGTCCTCCTGGGTTTTTTCAAATACTGATAACGAATGCCAAGTACCTCTTTTAGTAGAGATGGGATCGACGGCATCTTCTTTTCGATATTCAAAAGCATGTCCACTGTAAACATCTTTTGCACCTGGCTCGTGCTTCATATGAAAAAAACCGACGACACTTATTTTTTCATTTAAATCTTCAGTATGAGAATGGAAGTCAACAAGACCGTATAACCACCAGCCACCAAGCTGTTCTTCTCGCTTTAAGAAATCCTGAATTATTCTCTTTTTCATAGAATATTCATATTTTTTTTCCGCTATATACCCCATGCCGGTCAATAGAAAAGCAACGATCGATGGTGGAATCCAATCGTGACACTGCGCCAAACCAAATAAGGTTTGAACGTTACATAATGTCGGCTTAATATAAGGTTCATCCTCCCAAACTACTAAAAACACAATCAACCAAGAAAAAATATATTTAATGGTTTTATGCGATCTATAAACGTTTGACATACAAGCTCCCTTCTAAAAATAAATTATATAAAAACCATCTGCTCACTTTTTTGAATAATTTGTTTTTTACTTTCTTATAAAGCCATTAATGACTTTAGCCTTACCACATACCAAAGTCCTGGCATTGTCGGAAGAAACTATTTCAGTGGAAAGCTCTAAGATATGCCTAGAATAAGATATTTTTTCAATCTTTACCTTGGCGATATAATCAATATTCGCAATAATTGCCTCTCTGAACTCTAATGTTTTGCTTAAATAAACTGTTCCATTTCCAGGAAATCTTGTGCCTAAAATTTTCGAAAAAACGGACTCAACAAGAATGCCAGGAATCGCAATACATCCAATCGGACTTTGTTTGGCAGCCGCAATATCATAGTGGATATTATTCCAGTCGCCAGTCAACCACATAAAATTTATCACTGGATCGAAAGGCACTGGTAAACGAAAAAACTTCACCAGCCACAAGATTAAAGGATTGTTCCAAAGGCAAGTTGTCCAGCGTGAAAAGCGGAATTGAAGGCTGTACTCTTGGCCCACGTAAAAAACTAGTTTTTGTTCCATAGGTAATTAATTAAAAAGGAGTTGCATAGAAACCAGGCTATCCTGAATCCAACCAAGCTGTCAAATATTCGGGTGTTGAATACAAAACACTAATCGAGACTGAATCATAAGGGCTATTGCGTTCTATTCCAACTTCAGTCTGCAAATCGTTAATTTATTCGAGTACGAATAGAATTGCTGAGTGGTAATCTCTAAAAGTCTACGATTAAACAGAGTCGGTGCGTAAAAAGCCTTCGAAAGCTGACTTTTCCAAGCGGATTACCTCTACTCGAAGCCTTTTCTGCTCCCATGGTCGGCCATGTATGCAAGAAAGCACCGGTTTAGTGTGGCTCCCAAGACCGCAAAGGGCCGCAACCGACCACTCACCATCTCACCCCAACCGCCGAATATCTTTCGGCAGAATAAACCACCGAAATACGGTATCCGGATAGACCTCCGGCGTTTAAATCGGCTTTGCGCTGCTTTTCACCGATAAAACGGCGCAGTTGCCAATGCTGCGTTACTCGAACGCGCTGATGACTTCGCTTTCCTGTTTGCCGGCTTCAATCCAGGCTTGCGCTTCCGGGCTGTGCAACACGGTTTGCACATAGGCTTCGGCGTCCGGGTTGGTGACCAACTGGTAGGTGTGGAAGCGGAAGGCCACCGGTGCGTACATTGCGTCGACGATGCCGAAACGGCCGAACAGCCAGGCGCCGTCTTTGCCGTGCCGGCGTCGGCATTGTTGCCAGATTTCGCCGATGCGGTCGATATCCGGCTGCACCCCTTCCGGCAAGTGCTTCGCGGCCGGCGTGCGCCGACAATTCATGCCGCAATAGGTGCGCAATGCGGTGAAACCGGAATGCATTTCCGCCGCCAGCGAGCGTGCCAACGCCCGTTCGGCAAAATCGTCCGGCCAGCCCTGGGTTTGCGGGAAGCGTTCGGCCAGATACTCCAGAATCGCCAACGAATCCCAAACCCGCAGTTCGCCGTCCAGCAATACCGGGACTTTGCCGGACGGTGAGTATTGCAGGATTTTGGCCTTGGATTCTTCCTGGTACAGCGGAATCCGGATCTCTTCGAACTCGATATCGTGGTGTTTCAAATAAAACCAGGGCCGGAACGACCAGGACGAGTAATTTTTATTGCCGATGACCAGACTCAAACTCATATCGATAAGCTCCCGTGTATCAAGATTCCAATGATGCGCCGCGGGCCGCGGCCGCCGGGTCGCAATAATGCGCCATGACCCGGCAAATTTTACCGGCGGCGTCGATTTCCATCACTTCGGCCGCCAGTAGGTCGTTCACGCTGCGGTACAACAAGGTGACGCTACCGACACCCGGCAGGACCTGCAATAGCGTGAAATGCAATTCGGGGAATTTGGCCAAACCCTGGGCAAAATAGGCTGCCAGTGCCGGTTTGCCGTGCAGGCTGCCGTCCGCGATATCCATGAGTTTGAGGATGAACGGGCTGCGAAACTCGATCGCGTCGGCGTAGTGTTCCATGATCTGCGCCAGGTCGCGGCTATTCCAGGCCTGGAGCCAGGCGTCGGCCAGTTTGTCGGCTTGTGGTTGGGTAAGCATGTGTTGAATCGTAAATTGCCGGAGTGGTGGTTTGGCGGCCGGGCGGGTTCGGCGCCATCGTTTGCCGTTTAATTTAACAGCATTCCGGCTAACGGGAAAAGCCATTATGCCTATTCGCCGCTGCCGCTGTGGTCAGGTGCTACGGGCAATGCCGGCGCAACCGGCCGGCGGGCTTCGGTTCGCGGCCTGCGGCCGGGCCGGAACCGAAGCGGTGCGGATTATTCCTGTTTGTCGTTAATCAAGTCGTAGGTGATGTTCGGATTCAGACCCATCGGCCAGTAAATCAGCGAGAACGGCGGCCAGAAAATGGAAACCACCCGGAATTTGGCGCGGAGCTTGCCTTCTTTCACCACCTTGCCGTCTTTCTCCAGCCGGTAAGGAATACCGCCGCCCGGCGGCATGCCGGCTGCAGTCCAGAAGAACGGCCGGGTGGTGACTTCGCCGTTGGCTTTAATGTCCACCGGCTGCGGCCGCTTGTACAGATACAATTGCGAGCCTTCCGGCACCTTGAAATGGCCGGTCGTGGTGCAGCCCACCAACAGGCTCAAAAACAGCGCGAGTACGATCTTGTTCAGCATGGTTGTCTCCTGGGTTGAATAAAGCGTTACGGTTTATTTTCGGAATAGTTCTATTTGTAACGGGCGGATTTTGTTTTTGGTAGTTGGCCGGAAACCCGCTAACGACAAATATACGCTAAGACTGTTCTTAACTGTAAAGACAGACCCAAAGCCCTTGTCGCCAAATTTAATGTCGCTAATGTCCCATTCGCGCGACTTGATCGATTAAAAACGTTTAAAAATCAGCGCCGTATTGATGCCGCCGAAGGCGAAGTTATTGCTGATCACGTATTCGGTGTCCACCAATCGGCTTTGGGCACGAATATAGTCCAGATCGGCGCAGGCCGGGTCGACCTGCTCCAGATTCGCGGTCGGGTGAAACCAACCGGCGTTCATCATCATGATCGTTGCCCAGGCTTCCAGCGCGCCGCAAGCGCCCAGGGTGTGGCCGGTGAAACTTTTCAATGCGCTGATCGGGGTGTTGCCGCCGAATACTGCGAAGGTGGCGCGGCTTTCGGCGATATCGCCGTGCTCGGTGGCGGTGCCGTGGGCGCTGATATAGCCGATGGCCGACGCCGGCAGGCCGGCATCCTGCAGCGCCAGCCGCATCGTGGTTTGCATGCTGGCCGCGTCCGGCTGGGTCACGTGCAGGCCGTCGGAGTTGGTGCCGAAACCGGCGACTTCGGCGTAGATATGCGCGCCGCGGGCCAGGGCATGCTCCAGTTCCTCCAGCACCAGCGTGCCGGCGCCTTCGCCGATCACCAGACCGTCGCGGTCGCGGTCGAACGGCCGTGGCGATTGGTCCGGTTCGGCATTGCGCAGACTGGTGGCGAACAGGGTGTCGAACACCGCCGCTTCCGAGGCCGACAACTCGTCGGCGCCGCCGGCCACCATGACCTGCTGCTTGCCGTATTTGATCGCTTCGTAGGCGTAACCGATGCCCTGGCTGCCTGAGGTACAGGCGCTGGAGGTGGTATACACCCGGCCGTTGATGCCGAAAAACAGGCCGATATTGACCGGCGCGGTATGCGCCATCATCCGGATGTACGAGGTGGCGTTGAGACCGTCGGTGGCGTGATTCAACAGCATATTGCCGAAATCGGCGATCGCCTCGAAACTGCCGGCGCAGCTGCCGTAAGCGATGCCGGTATTGCCGCTGCCCAGACAGGGGTGATCTAGCAAGCCGGCGTCGACCAAAGCCAGTTCGGTGGCGTAAGTCGCGAGCAGCGCTACCCGGCCCATGCTGCGGGTTTGTTTGCGGCTGTAGTGGGCCGGCCGTTCGAATTCCACCGGCGCCGCCAGCCGGGTATTCAGGCCCCGATATTGGTCCCATTCGGCGAGCGAGCGGATGCCGGTACGGCTGCTTTGCAGATGTTGGGCAATCGTCGGCCAGTCGTTGCCGATCGGCGACAAGCCGGCCATGCCGGTAACCACCACCCGCTTCAACACAGGCCTCCGTTCACCGAAATCACCTGGCGGGTGATGTAGCCGGCGTCTGCCGACAGCAGAAATGCCACCGCCGCGGCCACTTCTTCCGGACGGCCGACGCGGCGCGCCGGGATCATTTGTTTGATTTCGTCCAGCGGCAAGGCTTCGGTCATGTCGGTGTCGATCAAGCCCGGCGCCACGCAATTCACCGTGATTTCGCGCTTGGCCAGTTCCAGTGCCAGGGCTTTGGTCGCGCCGATGATGCCGGCTTTGGCCGCGCTGTAATTGACCTGGCCGCGGTTGCCGATCAAACCGGAAACCGACGACAGGGTCACAATCCGCCCCGGTTTCCGCCGCCTGACCATCGGCATCACCAGCGGTTGCAACACGTTGTAAAAACCGTCCAGATTGGTGCGGATCACGCTGTCCCAGTCTTCGCCGGTCAAGGCCGGAAAGGCATTGTCGGCACTGATGCCGGCGTTGCAGACCACGCCGTAGTATGCGCCGTGGGCTTCGACGTCCGCGTTCAAAATGTCGGCGCATTCGCTGCGGTTGCCGATATCGAATTGCAGGATGCGCGCTTGGCGGCCCATCTGCGAAATTTCGGCGGCGGCGGCTTCGGCTTCGGCCCGCCGGCTGCGGCAATGCAACACCAGGTCGTAGCCGCGCCCGGCCAGGTAAAGTGCGATGGCTTTGCCGATACCGCGGCTGGAGCCGGTGACGAGAACAGTGTTATTCATCGGGTAAGGATTGGTCGGATCGAGGTTGGTAGACATTCAGCTTGGCGCTGATCTCGATATTGTCGCCGCTAACCCGGCAATCGAAAACGCCTAATTGCTCGTCCTGCACGATTTTTTCGATCGTCACGGCCAGTTTGCAGTCGACCGGCAAGCTGCCGACATTGCTTTGCAGCAGACGGCTGCCGAGCAGAAAGCCGAGACGGATCGGCTGGCCGGCCTGTTTGGCTTGCAGGCCGACATAGGCGCCGATGGCTTGCGCCATGTATTCCAGCGCCGCCCAGGCCGGTACCGCGCGTTCGTCGCCGAACAGCAGGCCGTCGCCGCGCACGGTCAGCGCCGCGCTGAGCCGGTCCTCTTCAAAACTGACTACCCGGTCCAGCAAGACCATTTCGCCGGTATGCGGCAACAACTCGGCGATGTCCCAATCGGTCACGGCTGTCATGCCTGCGCGATCACGATCGAAACGTTGCTGCCGCCGAAGGCGAAGGAGTTGCTTTGGCAGACTGTTAACGGCCGACCCAAGCTCTGGCCCGGCGCCACCCAATTCAACGGCGGCAGTTCGGGGTCGATGTCGTCGCCGTTGACGTTGGCGATCAGGCGGCCCTGAGCATCGTTGCTTTGCAGTAACAACCAGCAAAAGCCCAGTTCCAGCGCTGCCGCCGCGCCCAGGGTGTGGCCGCTCATGCCTTTGCTGGAACTGACCGGCGTGTCGGTGCCGAACACGGCATGCACGGCCTTGCTTTCCATCGCGTCGTTCAACAGCGTCGCGGTGCCGTGCATATTCAGATAATCGACTTGCGCCGGGGTCAGTCCGGCCTGATCCAGCGCGGTCCGCATCGCAGTTTGCACGGCGGTGCCGTCCGGATCGGGGGCCGAGAAGTGGTAGGCATCGCTGGTCGCGGCCACGCCGCGCAAGCAAACCGGCCCCGGCTGTTTGCTCAGGATGAACAGTGCGGCGGCTTCGCCGATATTGATGCCGTCGCGGCGGCGGCCGAAGGGTTTGCACAAGCCGGCGCCGACCGATTCCAGCGCGGCGAAGCCGTTGACGGTCAAGCCGCACAGGCTGTCGGCGCCGCCGACGATCACGGCGTCGCACAAGTCCATCGCCAGCAGCCGTTGCGCCGAGGCAAAGGCCTTGCCGCTGGAGGCGCAGGCGCTGGACAGGGTGTAGGCCGGTCCGCGGATTTGCAGATATTCGGCCAGAAAATCGGCGCCGGCCCCCATCTGCTGTTGCTTGTAGTGGTAAGCGGGCGGCAGCCGGCCGTGTTCGGCCTGGTCAGTCAGAGCCAGTTCGGTATTGCGGACCCCGGAGGTGCTGGTGCCGAGGGCGATGCCGATCCGCTCCGGGCCAAAGCGTTCGCGCATCGCTTCGATGCCGGGGCGGATTTGCTCGGCCGCGGCCAACAGCAGTTGGTTGTTGCGGCAGGCGTACACGGCCAACGCGTCCGGTATCTCGGGCAACGGCGCCGTAACCGCCCCCAGGTATTGGCTGCGGCCTGGGCTGAATGCGTCGCTTGGTTGCAGCCTGCTGCGGTCGCCGCGCCACAAGCCGTCAAGAACCTCCTGTCGGCCGCTGCCCAATGCGCAGAGGATGCCTAAATCATTCAGGTAGCAGTTCATAACTCAAGGTGTCGATGGTCAATCGATAGCGGTAGCGCAAGTTCGACAATTCCGCGTGCCGCGGCCAGTCGGCTTCGTTAGAGAGATAGACGATTTCGGCGATTTTTTCCGCGCCTTGGAACAGTTCGCGGCGGTTGGCGCCGGTTTGCAGATGCCAGCCGGGCGGGAGATTGTTTTGCAACTGCGCGGCCGGCCAATAGATCAACTGCAAATCGGCGACGATGGCCCGCGGGTCGATCGAATCCGGCAGCAACGGATTTTTATCTATTGCCAAGTTTTCGCCGTCGTAGCTTAAATTGAACAAACTCAGACCGTCTCTGCTGGTGCCGGCCATCGCGATGCGTTCGGCCGTCAATTCCAGCGCGCAGAGCAGACTGTCGCTGCCGCCCGGCCAGGTTGCGGTGACCAGTTGCAGAATGTGTCGGGCCGGGCCCAGCGGCGGCGCCAGGGTTGGCCCGGCGGTATCCGCTGCCGGCGGCACAGGTGCGCATGCTGCGGCCAATATCAGGGTAAAAGCGGCCGGCAGGCCGCGGCGAAGAGCTGGCAATACCGCCACGTTATTTGACGGCGACTAGATTGACCAAGGTCGGTTCCGGCCGCTGCGGCAAGGAAAAACCGAACCATTCCAGCGCGCCGATATCCGGCCGGCTCCACCACAAATAGGGTTTGGAGATGGCGCTATCGTCCAGTTTGAAGCCGCTGTCGCGGATCAAGGCGATGTATTCGTCGGCGGTTTTTTGCACCTGCATCGGATGTCGGAACAGCAGTCGGATCGGCAGGGAATGGATGAAGCGCTTGCAGGATTCGGCGAATAGCAGCAGGCCGCCCGGTTTCAAGACCCGGTGGAATTCCTGCATCGCGCGCCGGTGTTGCACGATGTGGTGGAAGCTTTGGTGGCAGAACAGCAGGTCGAAACTGGCGTCCGGATACGGCAACTGTTCGGCATTGCCCAACGCGACATCGACCGGGCAGGCACAGTGGGACCCGGCGCGGACCGCGTCCGCCAGCAATGCCGGGTCGATTTCGATGCCGGCGATATGTTTGGGTTGGAACTGCTGCTCCAATAGCGCAAACGAATTGCCGCGGCCGCAGCCGATATCCAGAATCGCCGGCCGGAGCGGGGTAGACGGCAACAACCTGGTCAGATCGTTCAGTGCGATGCGTAGTACCCGCTGCCGCCAGGTGTAGGTATTCAGAAACCAGATGCCGAAAGCGCTTTCCTTGACCCAATACGTGCCCGGCGTCCCCGCCGGGGGTGGAATGAGGTTGGCGCTGGACATCTGCCGGGCTAAGGCCTATTTGGCCTGAACTCTGTAAATGGCGTAGGCGGCGAAACTGACGGTCAGAATGTAAATTACGGCTGAGATCACAGGCATTTCCTCGTGGATGGTTGAGTGCAAACTTTTAACATTAATTTCCCGCAATGGGAAAGGGATTTTTCTGGCAGTGGTGGCTGCCGTTGGTTTGCAAGGCCGCGAGCGCCCGGCGGGCTTGCTTTTCGCATTGAAACAAAACCACTCCGGCCGGCCGAAGGCGTTAAAATTGACCGGCGGCTGTCCGGCCGCTCAATTCAGCAAACGAGTTTTACAACATGGCCAAGAATGTATCCGCCCAAGTCAATTTGACGCTCTACGGCCAGCCGGTGGCGTTGCAGTTCGCGGTCCCCGCGGACAAGGTGACGCCGCTCGGCGTGCTGCCGGCATTGCAGCAGATCGATAACCAATTCGTCGATACGGCGGTCGCGGCCTTCGTCGGCACCGACCAGGCCATTTCCTGCCAAGCCGGTTGCGGCGCCTGTTGCCGGCAGGTGGTGCCGCTGGCCGAATTCGAGGCTTACCACATCGCCGCCTTGGTCGAACGCTTGCCGGAGCCCAGGCGCAGCGAGGTCAAACAACGTTTTTCGGACGGTTGTGCGCAGTTGGACCGGATCGGCTGGCTGGAGCGCTTGCAGCAGCAGCTGGAGCAGGGCACGACTCACGACGCGGTGCAGAGCCACGCGCTGGAGTATTTCCGCCAGAACATCGCCTGCCCGTTTCTGGAAGCTGAGAGTTGCTCGATTCACCCCGACCGGCCGCTGGCCTGCCGCGAATACCTGGTCACGTCGCCGGCCGAGCATTGCCGGGAGCCGTCTCCGGATACGGTCAAACACATCGAATTGAAGTTTCAGGTCTCGCGGCTGGTGCGCAAGCTCTGGAAAACCAAGCACATCACTCAGCCGGATTCGGTGCCGATGATCTACGCCCTGCAATGGGTCAAGACTCACCCCAACCAGTTTCCGAAAAAACGCGGAGCGGAGTGGATGCAGGAGTTTTTCGAGTATCTCGCCAAGCCTTGATTTTCAGTTCCGAAAGTCAGGCGCTGCCGCCAATCCCGCCGGCGCCTGTTCTATGCTACGCTAGCCAAGAGCTTGAGTTCGGACGTTATCCGGTTGCCGGATACGGCGCTCCGCCCAGCCGATCGAAGATTTCGTGCATCAGTTTGAATATCCCGTCGAAGGAGGCAACATGTCCGCAAACAGTGCCGCTCTGCGCGCCGCCCAACTGCTGGTAACGCTGTTGACGATACTGGCCATCGGCAAGGCGGTATCGCTGGTGCCGATGATGGACCAGCTGGAATTGTTCTGGCATTTCAAGGCCGGGCAGATTGTCTGGTTCGCAGCGAAACTGGCGGCTTTGGTGCTGTTTTACTTTTGCGCCAGTCTGGCGCTGCAAACGGTGCCGGACCGCGGCGGCGTGCTGGTGTTTGCCAAGGATATTGCAGAACCGCTATGCGCGTTGGCGATACTGGTTGCCGCGCAAAGCCTGTTTTGGGAGGTGCTGGCGCCCTTCGTCAATGCCACCGGCAAAACGATTTATTACGGTAGCGTATTGACGTTAATCGTCGGCGTCAGCGTCTGGCTGGTATTGCGCGCCTACCGCCAAGCCGACCGACTGGTTCTGGCACTGAGCGATTGGGCCAGGCTCCGGCCGTGGCTGGCCGCCGCCGACAAGCGCCGTTGCCGGCAATGCCGCGCGGCGGTGTCGTCTACGGCCAAGTATTGCGGGGAGTGCGGCAGCTCATTGCAGCCAAGCGTCCACTGCTATGCTTGCGGTGCCTTGGTTGGTGAGGAGCAGCGCTATTGTCCCGATTGCGGTGCCGATTTACAGCACAGCGCCGCCCCGGCACAGCCGCCCGCAGCGGCAAACGGCGAATCCGCACCCTAGGCCAGCTACACCGGCGGACCGCGGTGTTTCCCGATACGCTGGTAGACTGACGCTCTCGCAACCCGCAACAGCCGGCCCGCCATGTCAGACTTGAAACCAACCCCGCTTGCCGCCCTCCATCAGCAACTGGGCGCCAAAATGACCGCCTTTGCCGGTTACCAAATGCCGGTGCAATACCCGCGCGGCATCATCCACGAACACCTGCATTGCCGTAGCCGCGTCGGCTTTTTCGATATTTCGCACATGGGCCAATGCCTGGCGCTTGGCGATGGGGCGGCTGAGGCCATCGAAAAGCTGACGCCGGGCGGCATCCTCGATTTGCCGGTCAACAGCCAAAAATATTCGGTACTGACCAACGCCGCCGGCGGCGTGATCGACGACATCATCGTTACCCGGCTGGCGGACGGCGTCGGCCTCATCGTCAATGCCGGTTGCAAGGACAAGGATTTTGCCTATCTGCGGGAAAAATTAGCCGGTAAAGTCGATTTTCGGGAGTTGGCTGACCAGGCCTTGTTGGCCTTGCAAGGCCCGGAAGCGGCTGCGGTAATCGCAAAATTTTCGCCTGACGCCACGGCGCTGCAGTTCATGCAAGTCTGCGCCACTGCCATCGCCGGCGTGGCCTGTACGGTTAGCCGCAGCGGCTACACCGGCGAGGACGGCTTCGAAATCTCGTTACCGGCTGCAGAGGCCGAACGAGTCGCCAAAGTGTTGCTGGCCGAGGACGGCGTCGAGCCGATTGGGTTGGGTGCGCGCGATACCTTGCGTTTGGAGGCCGGGCTTTGCCTGTACGGCCATGAATTGAACGAAACCATCACACCGATCGAGGCCGGTCTGGGCTGGATATTCAAAAAAGGCCACAGCGATTTTCCCGGCGCCGAAACCATTCTGGCGCAGCGGCAAAACGCGGTCGGCCGGCGCCGAGTCGGATTGCTGGTTGACGGGAAAATTCCGGTTCGGGACGGCGCTGTCTTGCTGGATAACGCTGATAGCGAAGTCGGCATCGTCACCAGCGGCAGTTTTTCGCCGAGTTTGAACCGGCCGATTACGATGGCCTTGGTCGATCAACGCGTCGCCACAACCGGCATCCGCCTCAAAGCCCTGGTGCGGAACTCGGCCGTGGAATTGACAGTCTGCCGGCTACCGTTCGTGCCGCATCGGTACCACAAACCTGGGAGATAAGCCCATGAGCCACCGTTCCCGCCTCGATCAACTGGAAATGCGCGGTAATTTTATCCAGCGCCATATCGGCCCCAATGCCGAGCAAACTCGGGCCATGCTGGCCGAATTGGGCCTGGACGATCTGGAGCAGATCGTCGATCGGGTGCTGCCGCCCGACATTCTGAACCACGAGCCGTTGAAACTGACCGGTTCGATCAGCGAGCGGGCGGTGATCAAATACCTGCGGGCCATGCGCGAACGCAATAAAGTCATGGTGTCGATGATCGGCATGGGTTACTCGGACACGATCATGCCGGCGGTGATCAAGCGCAACGTGCTGGAAAATCCCGGCTGGTATACCGCTTACACGCCGTATCAGGCCGAAGTCGGTCAAGGCCGGCTGGAAGCATTATTGAACTTCCAGCAGATGATCATCGACCTGACCGGCATGGAGATCGCCAACGCCTCGTTGCTCGACGAAGCCACGGCCGCTGCAGAAGCGATGACGATGGCGCGCCGCCTGGCGAAAAGCCAAGCCAACACGGTGGTGATCGACCAAAACTGTCATCCGCAAACCATCGGCGTAGTCAAAACCCGGGCCGGCTCGCTCGGTTACGAGGTGGTGGTCACCGACCCATTTAACGGGCTGGAGCAGCACGAGTTTTTCGCGTTGATCCTGCAATATCCCAATAGCGGCGGCGAAATCCACGATTTGACCGAAATTACCGCGTTGGCCCACGCCAAATCGGCGCTGGTCACCGTCGCCGCCGATTTACTGGCTTTGGTGCTGTTGACGCCGCCGGCCAGATTCGGCGCCGACATCGTGGTCGGCAGTGCTCAGCGCTTCGGTGTGCCGATGGGTTACGGCGGCCCGCACGCGGCGTTCTTTGCCACCCGCGACGATTTCAAACGCTCGATGCCGGGCCGCTTGATCGGCGTCTCCAAGGACAGCCACGGCCAGGTCGCATTGCGGATGGCTTTGCAGACCCGCGAGCAGCACATCCGCCGCGACAAGGCCACCAGCAATATCTGCACCTCGCAGGTGTTGCTGGCGGTAATCGCCGGTTTTTACGCGGTCTACCACGGCGCCGACGGCTTGCGCCTGATCGCCGGCCGGGTACATCGTTACGCCCAGATTCTGGCGGCCGGCCTGGCCGGTAGCGGTTACCAGGTGTTGAGCCAGTGTTATTTCGACACGATCAGAATTCGTGTGCCCAACCGGGCGCGGCGCTTTGCCGCTCAGGCTGAAGCGGCGGGCATCAATCTGCGCGTGATCGATCCGGATACCTTGGGCATTGCCTTGGACGAAGCCACCACCCGCGACCATATCCGCGCCCTCTGGCAGATCTTCGCCTCGCCGATCAGCGAATTGCCCGACATCGCCGCGCTGGATGCCGGCCTGGCAGAATGCATTCCCGCCCCGTTGCTGCGCGACGATGCCATCCTCAGCCATCCGGTGTTCAGTCAGTACCACTCGGAAACCGAGATGATGCGCTACATGCGCCGGCTGGCACGGCGCGACATTGCCCTGGATCGGGCGATGATTCCGCTCGGTTCCTGCACGATGAAACTGAACGCTGCCACCGAAATGCAGGCCATCTCGTTTTACGAATTCGCGGCGATGCATCCGTTCGCGCCGCTGCACCAAACCCAGGGCTATCAGCAATTGTTCGCGGAACTGGAAGACATGCTCTGCGACCTGACCGGCTTCGATGCCTTCTCGTTGCAACCCAATGCCGGCTCGCAAGGCGAATACACCGGCTTGCTGGTAATCCGCAAATACCACCAGGTCAACGGTCAAGGCCAGCGCAATATCTGCCTGATTCCGGCTTCGGCGCACGGCACCAATCCGGCCAGCGCCACCCTGGCCGGGCTGCAGGTCGTGGTCGTGGCCTGCGATGACCACGGTAACGTCGATGTCGCCGATCTGCGCGCCAAGGCCGCGCAATACCAGGACACGCTGGCGGCGTTGATGATTACCTATCCGTCCACCCACGGTGTGTACGAACAAGCGTTTCGGGAGATTTGCGACATCGTCCATCAGCACGGCGGCCAGGTGTATATGGATGGCGCTAATTTCAATGCCTTGGTCGGTTTGTGCCGGCCGGGCAAGATCGGCGCCGACGTGGCGCATTTGAATTTGCATAAAACCTTTGCGATTCCGCACGGCGGCGGCGGGCCCGGCGTCGGGCCGATCGGCGTCGGCGCGCATCTGGCGCCGTATCTGCCCGATCATCCGGTCGTGGAGGGCGTAAATCCGGCCAAAGGCGAGCACGGCACGGTGGGCACGGTGTCGGCGGCACCGTGGGGCTCGGCTAGCATTTTGACGATTTCCTGGGCCTACATTGCCATGATGGGCGCCACCGGTCTGCGCCGCGCCACCTTGACCGCGATTATGAACGCGAATTACATCGCTCACCGGCTGGCGCCGCATTATCCGATTTTGTACACCGACGCCAACGGCTGGGTGGCGCACGAATGCATCATCGATTGTCATGCCTTTAAAAAAACCGCCAACGTCACCGTCGAAGATATTGCCAAACGCCTGATCGATTACGGCTTTCATGCGCCGACCGTGTCGTTTCCGGTGCCGGATACCTTGATGATCGAACCCACCGAAAGCGAGAACAAAACCGAGATCGACCGCTTCTGCGCGGCGATGATCGCCATCCGCGCCGAAATTCGCGAGATCGAAACCGGCACAGCCGACCCGGAGCACAACGTCCTGCACAACGCGCCGCATACCCATCGCTTGTTGCTGGAGGACTGGAAATTGCCGTATTCCCGGCAGAAAGCCTTTTTCCCGGACAGCCATCAGCACGACGATAAATACTGGCCGCCGGTCGGGCGCATCGACAGCGTCTACGGTGACCGCCACGTGTTTTGCAGTTGCCCGCTGGATTGGGTGCAAGCCGCCACGGAGTGTGATGCCTAAACTCGTTAACCAGCCGCTGGCCTTCGTCGACCTGGAAACCACCGGCGCCACCGCCACCAAGGACCGCATCACCGAAATCGGCATCGTCCTGGTCGATGCCGATGGGGTGCGGGAATGGAACCAGTTGGTCAATCCGCAAACTCGGATTCCGTTGTTCATAGAGCAAATGACCGGCATCAGCAACGAGATGGTCGCCGAGATGCCCAGCTTTGCCCAAGTAGCCGGTGAAGTGGTGGAGTTGCTGGAAGGCCGGCTGTTCATTGCCCACAACGCCCGTTTCGATTACGGGTTTTTGAAGAACGAGTTCAGCCGGGTGGGTATGACTTTCCGGCCGCAAGTGCTGTGTACGGTCAAATTGTCGCGGGCCTTGTATCCGCACTTCCACCGCCATAATCTGGACAGCCTGATCGAACGCCACGGCTTGCAGGCCAAAGACCGGCACCGGGCGTTGGCCGATGCGCAATTGATTCATCAATTCTGGACTCAGGCTTGCGAGCAATTTTCTGCAGAGACCGTCGATGCCGCGGTGCAGCGTCTGGTCGGCCGCTCCAGCCTGCCGTCGAATATCGACCCGTTATTGATCCACGATTTGCCGGAAGCCCCCGGCGTCTACCTGTTTTACGGCGAGAACGACCTGCCGTTGTACATCGGCAAAAGCGTCAACATCCGCAATAGGGTGCTGGCGCATTTCGGCGCCGACCACAAGAACAGCAAGGAGATGAGCCTGGCCCAGCAACTGCGGCGCATCGACTGGATCGAAACCGCCGGCGAATTGGGCGCGCTGTTGCTGGAAGCCCGCTTGATAAAGGAAAAAACCCCGGTGCACAACCAGCGCCTGCGTCGCAAAAACGCCTTGTGCGCCTGGCAGTTACAACAACAGGGCGAGCAACTCAAGCCGGTATTGAGTTGGGCCGGCGAGCTGGATTTCGGCGCCCAGGATAATTTATACGGCCTCTACCACAGCCAGCGCGACGCCCAAAAAGCCTTGCGCGGCGTCGCCGAACAGCACGGCCTGTGTTTGAGCGTATTGGGCTTGGAGAAAACCGCCGCTGGTAGGCCGTGCTTCGGTTACCAGATCAAAAAATGCCGCGGCGCCTGCGTCGGCAGCGAAGCGCCGCTGGCCCACGCGGCGCGGGTGCTGATCGCCATGCAAAAACTCAAACTTGCGGTCTGGCCGTATCCGGGCGCGATTGGCGTGCGCGAAGGCGAGGAACTGCACGTGATCGACCGTTGGTGTTATTTGGGAACCGCCAAAAACGAGGTGGAAATCGCGGAGTTGTTGCAGGCCGGCGTTCCGGCGTTTGATCGGGATACTTATATGCTGCTGAGTAAGTCGTTGAGGAAGGCGGAGGTTGTTGGGTTGTCCCAGACATTGAGTGTGGTCGGTTGAACCGCGTTCGTCCGATTACGCGTTGCTAATCTGACCTACAGCTCTGTGCGCACAATTTAGGTCGTCTAGTCGTCTAGTCGTGTAGGGTGTGGTGAGTGATGGGGCTACACTAAACCGGACACAATTTTTAAAATATCCGAAAAATATTGTGATCCAAAATGAGCAGAGAAAAACCCAATACCTATACGGCAGAATTTAGAGAGTCGGCAGTCAAATTAGCTAATGAATCCGATCAATCGGTGGCTCAGGTAGCCAAAGAGCTTGGAATCAAC